>JABLXD010000006.1 GCA_013178285.1 Methanofastidiosum sp. | reverse complement strand
AATAAATATTCTAAATAGAAACACTTAAATATTATTTGTATTAGGTATTTCTGAAGTCCGTTTAATGGACTTTAAGAATCTTGGACATGATATCCTGTTTTTGGATATCAAAAAAAAGGAGGAATACTATATGCCAAAATATAGCGACAAAATAGATTTGTATTCTGACAGGGGTAAACTCGTTGAGAGTGGAGTCCCATTGGAAACTCTCAGTCCTCTAAAAAATGAGGCAATACAGAGTATAGTTTCTAAAATTGTCAGAACAATTGCTGTCGATCTTAAAGGCACCCAGTCAGCACTTGCCACAGGAGCACTTGGTGGTAAAGGCCAATCAATTATGGGAAGAGAAATGAAGCTCGATGTTGTCGGGAAAGCCCCAGAGATCAAGAAAAGAGTAGAAGAAATTCTTAAAGTTGATGCAAAAGACGATACTTTAGTAACGCTTTTGGGAAACAATGAAAGAATGTTGGTACAAGTACCAACAAAGAGAATGTTTTGTGAATATACTGTCGGTATGACTGCAACAGCATCAGCCGTAACACAGGCAATTATTGATGTGTTTGATGTTAGTATATTTGACGCAAACCTTGTAAAGGCCGCAATATGGGGATCCTACCCACAGACTCTTGACCTTAAAGGTGCAAAAATTCAAGCTATGCTTGAAGTTCCTCAGAAGAATGAAGGTCTTGGATATTCGCTTAGAAACATTATGGTTAACCATATAGTTGCAACAACAAAGAAAAACGCAATGAATTCAGCAGCACTTGCTTCAATCCTTGAACAAACTGCAATGTTTGAAATGGGAGACGCAGTAGGGCCATTTGAAAGAATGCATCTATTGGGACTTGCATTTCAGGGAATGAATGCAAACAATATTACTTACGAATTAGTTAAAGAAAACGGAAAGAAAGGAACAATAGGATCAGTTGTTGAATCCATAGTTGGAAAAGCAATTGAAGATAAGGTTATAGCAGTAGACAAGACTCTACCCTCTGGCTACAAAGTATACAAGGCCAAAGATATACCATTATGGAACGCATATGCCGCATCAGGTATGCTTGCCGCAGTTATGGTAAACTGTGGTGCAATGAGAGCAGGTCAAGGAATACCTTCAACAGTCTTATACTTCAACGATTTAGTCGAACACGAAACAGGCCTTCCTGGTGTAGACTTTGGAAGAGCTCAGGGTACAACTGTTGGTATGTCATTCTTCTCCCACTCTATCTATGGTGGAGGAGGTCCTGGTATATTCAACGGAAACCACATCGTTACAAGACACTCAAAAGGATTCGTAATTCCATGTATCGCTGCCGCAATGGCATTAGATGCAGGAACACAGATGTTTTCACCAGAAGCAACATCCGGATTAATCAAAGAAGTATTCTCCACAGTACCTGAATTTGCCGAACCAATGAAGTACGTAAATCAAGCCGCCGCTAAGATTAAAGGAGGTATCTAGGAGGAGTAATATTGAAAATTAGACCTGAGATACAGATATTCCCTTTCAAATTGATTTCAAAAGAAACGGCAGATAAAATAACTGATGAACTAACTAGATTCGACTTTGTCACAAACGTTTCAGTTCACGGACCTTCTATTAATTCAAATGAAAATGAGAACTATATGGTTGGTTGGATATGGATTGAAGTAGAGGACAATAATGAAGATGTCCTGAAAGTTATAAAAGATGTTTGTGATGAGTTCTTGCCTTTTGGCTATAATATCGAATTAGGTAGATTTACAAAATACAAAAAAGGAGTATCTGACTACATAAAAGGTCTAAATTAGGAGGAATAGTTATGAAATATAAAGCACAATTTCACCCTGGAACATCAGATCCATCAAAAAACAGAAAAAAATACATGGATCCTGAATACAAACTCCAAAAGATAAGATCAGTATCCGATGAGGATGTTGTAAGAGTTCTTGGTCACAGGCAGCCTGGAGAGGACTACAAGAGCGTTCACCCACCATTAGAAGAAATGGGAGAACCAGAATGTCCTATAAGAGAACTTGTAGAGCCAACACCTGGCGCAAAAGCTGGAGACAGAATTAGATATGTCCAGTTTACTGACTCCGTTTACTTTGCCCCAATATCTCCTTACCAGAGATCTTGGATGTACTCATACAGATACAGAGGAATGGACAGTGGAACACTTTCTGGTAGACACGTAGTAGAAGCAAGAGAAAGAGATGTAGAAGCAATAGCTAAGGAGCTTATCGAATCTGAAACATTTGATGCTGCTAGAACAGGAATTAGAGGAAGAACAGTCCATGGACACGCTCTAAGACTTGATGAAAATGGTATCATGTTTGATGCTATGCAGAGATATGTTTACGATAAGAGCACAGGAGACGTAAAATACGTAAAGGACATGGTTGGAGAACCAATACCAGCCCCAATTTCAGTTGGTAAGCCACTATCAGAGGACGAACTAAAGAAGAGGACAACAATCTACAGAGCAGATGGTATCACAATAAAGCAAGATGCCGAAGTTCTTCAAATGGTACAGAATGTTCACTGGGAAAGATCCTTCGGTGGATTCGAGCCATTTAAGGAGGCTAAGTTTTAAGGAGGGGATATGAATGGTATATAAAGATGAAAAACATAACTTTATGCAAGCAATGAAAAAGAAGTTTGAGGAAGCTCCTGACCAAAAACAGACAAAGTACTACGTTTACGGCGGATACAAACAGAACAAGAGAAAAGTAGAATTCCACGATGCAGGTCAACAGATTGCTAAGGAAAGAGGAATACCTGGATACAATCCATCAGTAGGTATGCCACAAGGGCAGAGAGTATTAATGCCTTACCAGCTTTCACACACAGACATTATAGCTAACATGGATGACCTTCACTTCGTAAACAATGCTGCTATGCAACAAGCATGGGACGATATGAGAAGGACAATCCTCGTAGGCCTAGACTCACCACACAACATTCTTGAGAAGAGACTTGGAAAAGAAGTTACTCCAGAAACAATTAACCACTATCTTGAAGTAGTAAACCACGCAATGCCTGGTGCAGCAGTTATTCAGGAACACATGGTCGAAACTGACCCAAGGTTAGTAAAAGACTCTTACGTTAAGGTATACTCTGGTAACGATGAATTAATTGATGAAATTGATTCAAGATTCGTTATTGATATAAACAAAGAATTCCCTGAAGCACAAGCAGCACAATTAAAGAAGGCTATTGGTAAATCAATGTGGCAGGTAGTCAGAATTCCAACAGTTGTTGGAAGAATTTGTGATGGAGGAACAGTTTCAAGATGGAGCGCAATGCAGATCGGTATGGCGTTTATCGGTGCATACAACCTATGCGCTGGAGAAGCCGCTACTGGAGATTTCGCATACGCTGCAAAGCACGGTTCAGTCATCCAGATGTCTGACATGATGCCAGCAAGAAGAGCAAGAGGTCCAAATGAGCCTGGTGGACTTATGTACGGAATAGTATCAGACTGTGCACAGTCCTTGGCCAAGTACCCAGATGACCCAGCAAGACACTCACTTGAAACAATTGCACTCGCAGCTTTAATTTACGATCAGATATACCTCGGATCATACATGTCTGGTGGTGTCGGATTCACACAGTATGCAACAGCAGCATACACCGATAACATCCTTGAAGACTTTGTATACTGGGGAATGGAACACGTAAAGGATAAGTACGGAGACCTTGCAAAACAGAAACCAAGTGTAAAACTCATAAACGATATGGGAACAGATGTTGCTATGTACTGTTTAGAGCAGTATGAACTCTACCCCGCAGTTATGGAAACACACTTTGGTGGATCCCAGAGAGCTACATGTATTTCTGCTGCAGCAGGTACAACTGTTGCAATGGCAACAGGTAATGCTCAAGCTGGTCTTTCAGCATGGTATCTTGCAGGTAACGTACACAAGGAACAGATGGGAAGATTCGGATTCTACGGATTCGACCTTCAGGATCAGATTGGTGCTGCAAACACCTTCTCATACAGATCTGATGAAGGTTTACCATTCGAGCTTAGGGGAGGTAACTACCCAAGCTACGCAATGAACGTAGGACACCAGAGTGCATACGCAGGTATCGTTGCAGCTGCACACGCAGCAAGATTCGATGCATGGGCACTTTCACCACACATAAAGGTCGCATTCGCAGACAGGTCACTACCTTTCGACTTCGCAAACATCACAAAGGAGTTCGGAAAGGGTGCCATGAGAGAATTCGTCCCAGCTGGGGAAAGAGACCTTATTATACCATAAATTAAAAATTTATTTTTTCTTTTATTATTTTTAAATTTAGTTTTAATCTTGTACTTGACCTTATATTTTCTTTTAAGAAATTTTTAGTTGAGAGATATTTCTTTATGGAGAAAAAGTTAAAATAGATTACACATAGGATTATCTATTAAAAAGGTACGGGTTAAAAAATGGAAAAGGAAAAAAATAAACGAGATTTATATGTTTTCTCGTTATCTTCATTCTTAAACGATTTAGGATCAGATATGATATACCCGATATGGCCATTATTTGTCACCGTTTTTTTAGGTGCAGATGTTGTAGTATTGGGATTTATAGATGGCATAGGCGATGCTTTAGTTTCAATTTCAAGCGCATTTTCTGGATATTTATCTGACAAATTAAGAAGAAGAAAAATATTTGTTTGGACGGGATACTTATCATCTGGACTAGCTAGATTTGGATATGCCCTCTCCCCAACTTGGTTGTATCTTGCTCTTTTTAAAGCATTAGATCGGGCAGGCAAAATTAGGGGTGCACCTAGGGATGCAATGGTTGCAGAACTATCTTCAAAAAGTAATAGAGGTTCAAACTTTGGATTCCTTAGAGCGATGGACAATTTTGGAGCAATCATTGGAATCACTTTATCTATACTCTTATTGAGGTATCTTGGATTTAGAAATCTGATTTTTTTGGCAGCTATACCTTCATTTTTCTCAGTATGCATAATATACCTTTTTATAAAAGAAAAGAAATTTGATACACAGAAAAGATCTTTTTCATTAAATCTATTTGACAGAAACTTTAGATTATTTGTATTTGTAAATGGCATATTTGCTTTAGGCGCTTTTAGCTATTCTTTCTTCCTGCTTTATGTCAAAGACATTGGATTTTCAATATATACTGTTCCAGTCTTCTATTTAATTTTTACAATATCTAGTACTATTTTTTCATATCCATTTGGAAAAATGGCCGATAGAATTGGAAGAAAGAAAGTATTAATGATTTCTTATTTATCCTTTGCGCTTGTTTGTAGTAGTCTGATTTTTACAAGAAATTTTATAGGAGTAATCGTGATATTTTCCATTTATGGGCTCTACAAAGCGGCTATTGATGTATCCCAAAAAACATTGGCCTCAGAAATTTGCCCACTTGATTATAGGGCTACTTCTTTGGGATCTTTCCAGCTCATTACAGGGCTCATGGCGTTTCCTGCTTCCTTCATAGCCGGAATCCTATGGAAAACATTGGGGATGAATTACCCACTCTATTTTTCATTAACATTATCCTTGGCCGCATTTATATTAATCAATCTAGTAAAAGAACAAAAGGTATGTTAATTAGATAATTTTATAAACCACATTAATTCCTTCTTTTTGGTGAACATCTAATGGAGTTTTGTCCAAAATGCGGTACTCTTTTACGCATAAACAAGAAAGATGGTAAGTCTCTATATGCTTGCAGATGTGGGTATGAGAAAGATATTGATGAGAAAAGTAGATTTGAACATTCTGAGAAAAATGAATCTGGGGACGAAGTTGTAATAATAGAAGATTCTAACATCGTAATGCCTAAAGTCAAGGAAGAATGCAAAAAATGCCACAATAGAGAAGCCTATTGGTGGATGTTGCAGACAAGAAGCGGAGATGAACCAGCAACAAAATTTTACAGATGTACAAAGTGTAATTATACGTGGAGAGAATACGATTAAAAAATAATTATAGAGGATCTATTAAGAACCTCTAATACTTTAATTCATTATTTGATTTACTCTTCAGTTGCTTTTGCTTTCTTAGATGTAGTCTTTTTCGCAGTTGTCTTCTTTGGTTTTGCTTCTTTAGTTTCGGTTTTCTTTTCTTCTGTGGCTTTCTTTTTTGGTGCAGCTTTTTTCGCAGTTGTCTTCTTCTGCTTTTCAGGTTTTACTTCTTCTTTTACTTCAGTTTCTACTTCTTCTTCAACTTCTACTTTCTTAGGTGCTGCTTTCTTTTTTGTTACTTTCTTCTTTGTTTTCTCAGGTTTTACTTTTTCTTTTACTGCTTCAACTTGCTTCTGAGCATCGATCTTCCTTTGTTTTTTAGCTTCAATATTTTTATCAACTATATCCTTTAGAAGAGTAACGTTACTCTCACGTACTGTACCTCTTCTGAAGTCTAAAATAATGCCAAGAGAGTTTGCACGATTAACTGGAATCTTTGCTTCTCTTAATTCTCCTAAAGAGAATCCTCTACTGTTTCTTTCTTTAGTAATATTTTTACTGTGAGTCATTACCTTTGGATTCAATAAATCACCTTTACAAACTTACTTAAAAATATCTTAAAAGAGTTTCTGTAAATAGAAATGGAAAGACTTAAATATGCAATTCATATTGATGGATTTGCATTATTATGCCCGAGTGGTGTAGCCCGGCCCATCATCCAAGACTGTCACTCTTGTGACTCGGGTTCAAATCCCGACTCGGGCGCCATAATAATCATAATCATATAATAGGCATTAGCCACTAATATGAAAAATAAGGTGATAAAATTCTTGTAAGCGTCTTCAGGAAATCACCGAAAAGCTTAAATAGCACTCCATTTTCAATTCCAAAAACTGAAATCTGCACCCTGAAGAGGCTTTTTGTAAAAAAAACTCCTTTTATACGGGCTCGTAGCTCAGTCTGGCTAGAGCACCGGCCTTTTAAGCCGGGAGTCGGGGGTTCAAATCCCCTCGAGCCCGTCACATCCAAGGAGAGGTAATAATGACGAAAAAAAAGATTAATATATTGGATAATGAATTTGTTCCTGAACATACTATTCTTACCGAAGAGGAATCTAACGAGATTCTACAGAAATTTAATATAACTTATGATAAACTTCCCTTAATTTTAGAAACAGATCCCGTCGTAAAGATAATTGGGGCTAAATCTGGAAACATAATTAAAATTGTAAGATCTGATTCTCCTGCAGGAAAAAGCGTTTTCTATAGGTACGTCATCGGCGAGGACACAAAGCAAGGATTGGAAGAAGATTTGATTGATGAAATAGTTGAAGAGGAACCCGCAGAGGAATAGAGGTGATATTAGTTGGATAGATGGGTAGTTATTGAGTCATTTTTTAATGAAAAAGGTTTCGTAAGGCAGCATCTTGATTCATTTAATGATTTTGTTGGAAAAAGGCTCCAAGAAGTCATTGATGAGCAAGCTAAAATTGAAACTGATATTGAAGGATTTTATGTTAAATTTGGTAAGATAAGGGCTGGGGAGCCTGTTTACAAGGAAGCTGATGGTTCAAAGAGAGATTTTTTCCCCCAAGAAGCAAGGCTTAGAAGTCTTTCCTATGTAGTTCCTCTTTATCTTGAGTTCATACCTGTTATAGAAGAAAAGGAAAGAGAGCCTGTTGAGGTAGAGATTGGTAAGCTTCCTATAATGTTAAAATCAAATGCTTGCAGTCTTCACGGATTAGGAAGAGAAGATTTAATTTTGAAAGGGGAAGACCCAAGAGACCCTGGTGGTTACTTTATTATTAACGGTGCAGAAAGAGTTGTAGTTGCCATCGAAGATTTGGCGCCAAACAGAATTTTAGTTGAAATTGATGAAAGACTTCAAGTTGCTATAGCAAAAGTATTTTCAACAAGAAGTGGATTTAGAGCATTAGTCACAGTTGAGAGAAAAAAGGATGGTCTTCTTAGAGTATCATTCCCTTCTCTACCTGGAAAGATGCCTTTTGTAACTTTAATGAAATCCTTGGGACTTGAGAAGGATATTGATATAGTCAATGCAGTATCTTCTGAAAAAGATATCCAGAAGGAGCTTTTGGATAACTTGGAAGAGTCAATGGACATAACAGACAAAGAACTTGCATTGGATTATCTTGGTAAGAGACTTGCAATGGGCCAACAGAAAGAATACAGATTGAAAAGAGCCGAAATGGCACTTGACAAATATCTTTTGCCACACATAGGTACTGAAGAAACTGACAGACTAAGAAAGGCTTATTACCTTGGTATAATGGCAAACAGAGTAATCGAGCTTTCACTTGGCAAGAGGGAGTCAGATGATAAGGACCATTATGCTAACAAGAGATTAAAATTGGCCGGAGATCTTTTAGAAAACTTATTCAGATTATCATTTGTCCAACTTACAAGAGATATAAAATATCAGCTTGAGAGAACATATGCAAGGGGCAGATTTGAAGAAGGAAATGAAGGAGACTTCGTAAAGAAGTCTGTCAGGGCTGACGTTTTGACAGAAAGAATCAGATATGCAATGGCAACAGGAACTTGGCCTGGTGGCAGAATGGGTATCAGTCAGCTCATGGACGATACTAACTTCATGTCTAGATTCTCACATTTAAGAAGAGTTCTTTCACCACTTTCAAGAACACAGCCTCATTTTGAAGCTAGAGATCTTCACCCAACTCACTGGGGAAGAATATGTCCAAGTGAAACGCCTGAAGGTCCAAATTGTGGACTAGTAAAGAATATGGCTTTGATGTCCTATATTTCAATAGGCTCAAATGAACTTGACATCCAGAACTATCTTTTCTCTTTAGGATTAGAGCAGATTACAGATGTAGCAGGGCTCAAAGTAATGACTTACATTTATCTTAATGGAAATCTAATCGGATTTGTAAGAGATGGAAAATCATTCACCGAAACTGTTAGAAAAGACAGAAGGAAAGGAAAGATCGACAACGAAGCAAACATTGTATATTACGAAATGACAAATGAGATTCACATTAACTGTGATCCTGGAAGAGTTAGAAGGCCATTAATCATTGTTGAAGATGGCAAGCCTCTCTTAACAGAAGAACATGTAAAAGCCATTGAAAGAAGAGCTAAAGGCTGGTCAGATTTAATTGCTGAGGGAATCATTGAATACTTAGATGCCGAAGAAGAAGAAAATACTCTTATTGCACTTTCAGAGGAGGATTTGACTCCAGAGCATACACACCTTGAAATTTATTCACCATCAATTCTTGGAGTATGTGCTTCAATTGTTCCATTTGCAGAGCATAATGCAGCACCAAGAAATTCATATGGGGCTGGAATGGGAAAACAGAGTCTTGGATTCTCACAGTCTAATTTCAAATTAAAGGTTGAAACAAGGGGCCACTTGATGTACTATCCTCAGATGCCTATAGTTAAAACTAAAGTTATGGACGCAGTTGGATTTAATAACAGGCCTGCAGGACAAAACTTTGTAGTTGCTGTCCTTTCTTATCTTGGTTACAATATAGAAGATGCACTTATTATTAACAAGAGTTCTGTCGACAGAGGTCTTGGAAGGACAACCTTCTTTAGAACATATGACTCGGACGAGAGAAGATACCCTGGTGGTCAACAGGATAAGTTTGAAGTTCCTGATGAAGCAGTAAGCGGATACAGAGGTCCTGATGCATATGAAAACCTCGATATTGATGGATTTATAAGACCTGAGTCTGAGGTAAAAGGAGGGGATGTATTAATTGGAAGAACAAGCCCCCCAAGATTCTTAGAGGAACTTGATGAATTTGGAACTGCAATTGAAGGTAGAAGAGAAACCTCAATTGGTGTCAGGCCATCAGAAAAAGGAATCATAGATTTAGTATTATTGAGTGAAACTGAAGACGGAAATAAACTTGTTAAGATAAAAGCTAGAGATGAGAGGATACCTGAGCTTGGAGATAAGTTTGCATCAAGACACGGTCAGAAGGGAGTCTTGGGATTCTTATGCCCGCAGAAGGACATGCCATTTACAGAGCACGGTATAACGCCCGATCTTATTATTAATCCACATGCTATACCATCAAGAAAAACAGTTGGCCAGATATTGGAAATGATCGGTGGCAAAGCAGGTTCACTAAAAGCAAGAACAGTAGATGCAACATTATTCGCAGGTGAAAAAGAAACAGACATTAGACAAACACTTCAAGATTTCGGATTCAAGAATACCGGAAGAGAAAGGCTCTACAATGGAATTACTGGAGAGGTAATTGAAGCAGACATATTTGTCGGAGTTTGTTATTACCAGAAGTTACACCACATGGTAGCAGATAAGATCCATGCAAGATCTCGTGGTCCAAGACAGATGCTTACAAGACAGCCAACAGAAGGTAAGGCCAGAGAAGGAGGTCTTAGATTCGGTGAGATGGAAAGGGATTGTTTAGTTGGACATGGAACAAGTTTACTTTTGAAAGAAAGATTACTTGAAGCATCAGATAAGGCCGACATACTTGTTTGTGGAAAATGTGGATCGCTCGCAGTTTATGATAAACTCAGAAACAGAGAATACTGTCCAATCTGTGAAGAAGAAACTGATATTTATCCAGTTGAAATGTCTTATGCTTTCAAGCTTTTGCTTGAGGAGTTAAAATCGATGTGTTTAGATCCAAAATTAAAACTTAGGGATAGGGCGTGATCATCATGTTCAAAGTACCAAAAGTAATAGATACAATACAATTTGGAATATTATCCCCTGATGATGTAAGAAAGATGTCTGTATTGAGAGTTATTACAGCAGATACATATGATGATGACGGATATCCAATAGAAAAGGGTCTAATGGACCAGAGGCTTGGCGTAATTGATCCAGGATTAAAGTGTAAAACCTGTGGTCAGAAATTTGGGGATTGCCCCGGGCACTTTGGGCACATTGAACTTGCAAGACCTGTAATTCATGTTGGCCATGCTAAAGATGTACACAAGATTTTGAAATCTGTATGCAGGGATTGTGGAAAGTTAAAACTTGATGCACCACAAAGAGAGCACTTCCATGAACAACTCATGAAAGCAACTGACAGATTAAAAAACAGAGAAATGGTTGTAAAAGAAGCAATGGACAAGGCAGCAAAAAGTGTATGTCCGTGGTGTGGTAGTGATAAGAGAACTATAAAGTTTGAAAAGCCATATACCTTTTATGAAGAGTGGGGCGAGGAAAGAAACAAACTAACCCCTATAGATGTTAGAGAACGTTTAGAGAAGATACCTGTTGAAGATTATGAATTAATAGGAGTAAACAAAGACGTTTCAAAACCTGAATGGATGGTTCTAACAGTATTGCCTGTTCCACCTGTCACAGTAAGGCCATCTATAACTCTAGAATCAAGTGTAAGAAGTGAAGATGATTTAACCCACAAATTAGTGGATATTATTAGAATCAATCAGAGACTAAGGGAGAACATAGATGCCGGAGCTCCACAGTTGATTGTTGAAGATTTATGGGAACTTTTGCAATACCATGTAACTACTTACTTTAATAATAGCACTTCAGGAGTGCCTCCTGCAAGACATAGATCAGGCAGGATCTTAAAAACTATCTCGCAGAGATTATCTGGAAAGGAAGGAAGATTCAGATCAAACCTTTCTGGTAAGAGGGTAGACTTTTCTGCAAGAACTGTAGTTTCACCAGATCCATACATCAGTATTAATGAAGTAGGAGTTCCAGATTTTGTCGCAACTGAACTGACTGTTCCTGAAAAGGTGACTTCACATAATTTGGAAGAAATGAAAACAATTGTAAGAAACGGACCAAACAAACATCCCGGTGCAAACTACGTAATCAGAAATGATGGAAGAAGAAAAAAGATTACTGACACTACAAAAGATGATGTTGCCGAAGAACTTGATGTTGGATTCACAGTTGAAAGACAGCTTAGAGATGGAGATATTGTTCTTTTCAACAGACAGCCATCACTACACAGACTTTCAATAATGGCTCACGAAGTAAGGGTCATGCCTTACAAAACTTTTAGACTTAATCTTTGTGTGTGCCCACCATACAATGCTGACTTCGATGGGGATGAAATGAATTTGCATCTTCCACAAACAGAAGAAGCAAGAAGCGAAGCAGGCATAATCATGAAGGTCCAGGAAAATATTATCTCGCCAAGGTTTGGAGAGCCAGTTATCGGAGGTATGCAAGATTATATTTCTGGTGCATATCTTATGACAAGAGATGGTGCAGAGTTTTCCGCTGAAGAAGTTGAAGAGAGCTTTTATGAATCTGACATACTCAAGAACAAAGTCGATGTCGAGGCATTCAAGGATAGATCAAAACCATGGACTGGGAAAGAACTTTTTCAAGTCCTACTTCCAAAGGATTTAAGCGTTGAATTCAGGTCCAAGACATGCAGAAAATGTGAAAAGTGTGAATTTGCTAACTGTAAATTTGACAATTACGTTGTTATTAAAGAAGGAAAACTTCTGAAGGGAGTAATTGACGGAGCAGCATTTAAGGCCAGATCAAGTTGTAAACTTCTTGATAAGATTGTAAAGGATTACGGCTCTGATGAGGGAAGAGAATTTTTGGATTCCGTCACAAAGCTTATTATTTCAGTAATAATGAAAGTTGGCCTTACAACAGGTATAGATGATGTCGATATACCTGAAGAAGGTCTTGAAAGAATCGAAGAAATATTAGAAAATGCACATAATAAAGTCATGGAAAATATTGATGCTTACAACAGAGGAGAACTAGAAAAACAGCCAGGTCAAACAATTGAAGATACACTAGAGAATAGAATTATGGCAGAACTTGCAAAGGCAAGAGACAACGCAGGTGGAGTTGCAGAGCAGTATCTTGGTATGAAAAGGCACGCAGTAATAATGGCAAAGACAGGTGCAAAAGGAAACATGCTAGATTTAACCCAGATGGCAGCATGTTTAGGGCAGATGACCGTTAGAGGAAAGAGACTTCACAGAGGATACCAAGAAAGAAGTTTACCACACTTCAAGCGTGGTGACCGTTCAGCTAGGGCAAGAGGTTTTGTTAGTTCAAGTTACAGAAAAGGCCTTTCACCAACTGAATTTTTCTTCCATTCAATGGGTGGAAGAGAAGGTCTTGTAGATACTGCAGTTAGAACTGCCCAGTCAGGTTACATGCAGAGAAGGCTAATTAACGCTTTGCAGGACTTAAAAGTTGAAAAAGACAGAAGTGTAAGAGATAACAGTAATAATATAATCCAGTTTGAATACGGCGAAGATGGTGTTGATCCATCAAGAAGCTCCTATGGAGAAGCCGTTGACATAGATTGGATTGTACATAAAACATTGGCATCGAGGAAGGCGTGAGGTGTTGTAATGTCAGATTTATCTTATATTGATGATCAAATTCAAAAATACGGCGACAGACTTACTGAACATATTTTAGGCCAGCTTAAAGAAAAACTCTACCTAGCCAATGAAAAATATAATTTGTCAGACGGCGAAGTAACAAATATTATTGAAGAATCTATTAAAGCTTATCAAAAATCCCTTGTTGACCCTGGGGAGGCAGTTGGAACAGTAGCCGCACAAAGTCTTGGAGAGCCAGGAACACAGATGACATTAAACACCTTCCATTATGCGGGAGTGGCAGATATCAACGTCACTTTAGGTCTTCCAAGAATTATCGAAATCGTTGATGCAAGGAAAGACCCCAATACCCCAGTCATGAGGATATACCTTGATGAAGAAATAAGGGGAAACAGAGAAAATGCGGAAGGAATTGTCAAAGAAATTGAAGGTACAACAATTGAGAGCATATCAAAAAGCATGAAAATCGATGTCATCAACATGTCAATAGTGGTCGAGCTTGATAACTACAAGATGGAAAAGCAGGGACTTACTCTCGAAGATATTAAAGAAAAACTTTATAAATTGAAAAAAGTTGAGAGCATCGAAGACGAAGACAACTTTTTAACTTTAAAGGCCGGTGACGTTTCTCTTATGGAACTTAGAAAATTTTTTAACAGAGTGAAAGGCCACCAGCTTAAAGGAATAAAGAATGTAAAAAGGGCCCTAATTAAGAAAGAAGCAGATGAATACGTAATATATACAGAGGGTTCAAATCTTGGAGAGGCATTTAAAATACCAGGAGTCGACATATCAAGATCAATATCAAATGATATAAATGAGATTCAGAGAGTGCTAGGAATTGAGGCGGCAAGAAGGGCTATTGTTGATGAAATTAGAAAGACCTTGGAAGAACAAGGTCTAGAAGTTGATATTAGACATATCATGTTACTTGCAGATTTAATGACTATGGAGGGAGAAATAAAGCAGATAGGAAGGCATGGAATAAGTGGAGAGAAGTCTAGTATACTTGCTAGAGCTTCCTTTGAAGTTACTACCAACCATCTTATGAAAGCTGCAAAGTTTGGCGAAATTGACTCCTTGTCAGGAGTAACAGAGAACGTTATAATAGGGCAACCGATACCCATGGGTACAGGAAATGTTAAACTTATAATGAAAAAGTAGGAGGTTATTCAATGGACGTAAATAGAGAAATTAAAAGAACAGTAGACACCGGGAAGGTAATACTTGGAACCAACAAATCCATTAATTCTCTTAAGACGGGTAACGCTAAGCTGATTATCTACACACAAAATTGTCCTAAAAGTATTAAAGAGGATATTTTATATTACTCAAAGATATCAAGCATACCCATTTTAGAGTTTGGTGGTACATCACTGGAGCTTGGTACCGTTTGTGGTAAACCATTCCTTGTTTCAGTAATGGCAGTCATGTCTCCAGGAGAGTCTAACATACTTTCTGGAGGTAAGGTTTATGGGAATTAAAATTTCAACAGACGAGATTAAGTATATTGGACTTTTTGAAAGCATGACTGGCGCAACTGTTAAAGATTGTATTTTTGAAGACAATAAAAATAAAATTGTTTATGTTGTTAAAGAAGGCGATATGGGCCTTGCCATTGGGAAAAATGGTGCGAATGCGCAGAGAGTTAAAGAAACTCTGAATAAGCCAATTGATATTATTGAGTATTCAGATGATCCTGTCAAATTTATTAAGAATATTATCTGGCCTGTTAAAGTTAAAAGTATTCATGTTTCCGAGAGAAAAGATGGCAAGAAGATAGCCGTTCTAGATATTAATAAGAAAGATAAAGGTCTTGTAATAGGAAAAGAGGGAAAAAATATAGATCGAATCAAAAACCTATTAAAGAGACATCATAATCTTGACGATATAATGATCATGTAGAGGTCGTAAATATGAGCAAACCACAAGGTAGAAATGCTGCGAGAAAGATCGAGGGAATAAGAAAAAAGTTTAGATGGAAAGATAAGGTTTACAAGATCAGAGAACTTGATCTAAAAGTCAAATCTGATCCTTTAGAAGGTAGCCCACAGGCTAGAGGGATTGTGCTTGAAAAGGTGCCTATTGAGGCAAAACAGCCTAACTCAGCCCTTAGAAAATGCATTAGAGTACAACTTATTAAGAATGGTAGACAGATAACTGCATTTTGCCCTGGAGACGGTGCCATTAACTTCATAGACGAACACGATGAGGTCGTAATTGAAGGAATAGGTGGCAGACAGGGTGGGTCAATGGGAGATATCCCTGGAGTCAGATTTAAAGTAATTAAGGTAAACAGAGTCTCATTAAATGAGATGGTTAAGGGAAGGAAAGAGAAACCGGTAAGGTAGATATTATGGACGTCAAAGAAAGATTTTATGTTCCCGATAATCTAAAGGTTTTTGGCAAGTGGGATACAGATATTGCCGTTGATGATTTGGGAATAAAGAGTTATGTTAATCTCGCCCCTGTTATAATTCCTCATACAGCAGGAAGACACCAAAAGAGAAGATTTTGGAAAAACAAAATGAACATAGTCGAAAGGCTTGAAAATAAAATGATGAGATCCGGGTCTGCAGGAAGAAAGACGGGTGGAAGATTCTTAAGAAGACATGGTGGCTATACAGGTAAGAAACAGGCCACTTATAAAACATTAAAACTTGCTTTTGATGATATTAATAAAAAAACAAAACAGAATCCTTTAGAAGTACTGGTCAAAGCACTGGAATATGCGGGACCAAGAGAGGAAGTAACAACACTTTCTTACGGAGGAATTAAGTATCATCTTTCAGTAGATACAGGTTCTCAGAGAAGACTTGATATAGCGCTTAAGAATATAGCACTTGGTGCAAGCCTTAAAACCTTTAAAACAAAGAAAAAATTCCACGAAACATTGGCTGAAGAAATAATTCTTGCTTCAAAAGGGGAAATGGCAAGCTTTTCTGTTAACAAGAAGGAAGAAGTAGAGAGGATAGCAAAATCAGCCAGATAATTCGATAGTGGTGATTCATTATGGGCAGAAAAGAAGAGATGGCAAAAAGAGTTAAGGAATTAATGAACGATCCAGTGCACATTAGAAATACTGGAATAGCCGCACACATTGATCACGGTAAAACTACATTGAGTGACAATCTTCTTTCCGGTGCAGGGCTCATGTCAGAAGACCTAGCTGGAAAGCAGCTCGTCTTAGATTTTGATGAGCAGGAACAGGCAAGAGGAATTACTATTAATGCAGCCAACGTATCAATGGTACACAAATACAAAGGTCAAGATTATCTTGTTAACTTAATTGATACCCCAGGTCACGTTGACTTTGGTGGTGACGTTACTAGGGCAATGAGGGCAATTGACGGATGTATCATAGTTGTATGCGCAGTTGAAGGTAAGATGCCTCAAACTGAAACTGTAGTTAGACAAGCTCTAAAGGAAAAAGTCAAACCAACACTTTTCATTAACAAAGTTGATAGATTAATAAGAGAACTTCAACTCTCGCCTGAAGAGTTACAGAACAGATTCATTAAAATTATCAATGAAGTGAACAAACTAATTAAAAATGCAGCTCCACCAGAGTTTAAGGAAAGCTGGCAGGTAAGCGTTACCGAAGGTAGCGTATCATTTGGTTCAGCTTACTACAACTGGGCCATAAATGTTCCTTACATGAAAAAGAGCGGAATAACATTCAAAGATATCATTGAGCACTGTATGAATGATACACAGAAGGAGCTTTCAAAAAAATCTCCATTACACGAAATTCTTCTAGATATGATGATTACTCATCTTCCAAATCCATTGGTATCTCAGAAATACAGAATTCCACAGATATGGAAGGGAGATCTTGAGAGTTCCGTTGCTAAGGATATGCTGGAGTGCAATCCAAAGGGTAATCTTGGAATGGTAGTTACAAAGATAGTTCAGGATCCACATGCTGGAGAAATCTGTGTAGGTAGAATTTTTTCAGGAACACTAAAAACAGGTCAGGAAGTATGGATTGTAGCTACAAAGAACAAGAGAAGGGTCCAGCAAGTCGGAATATTTATGGGTGCTGACAGAGAAAACTTGGAAGTAGTTCCATGTGGTAATATCGTTGCAGTCACAGGATTAAAAGAAGCTATAGCTGGTGAAACTATATGCACCGGCGATGAGCCAATCACACCATTTGAAGCTATAAAGCACTATTCAGAACCTGTAGTTACAGTTGCAGTAGAGCCAAAGAACACCAAGGATTTAGCAAAGTTAGTCGAAGTATTAAGACAGGTATCAAAAGAAGATCCAACTTTAGTTGCAAAGATTAACGAAGACAGCGGAGAATACTTATTGTCTGGTATGGGAGAACTTCATTTGGAAGTAGTAGGTTACAGAATTACTCATGACAGAGGAATTGATATTAAACTATCCCAACCAATCGTTATCTACAGAGAATCAATTGATGGAAAATCTGAGGCTGTAGAAGGTAAATCTCCAAACAAGCACAACAGATTCTACATGCAAGTTGAACCACTAGAAGACAATATTTACAATGCAATAAAAGAGGGAATAATACCAGAAGGCAGAATCAAAGGTAAGGATTTAGGCCCACAACTTAGGGAACTTGGAATGAGCACTGAAGAAGTAAAGGGCATTGCAGATGTTTACAATGGAAACATATTCTTCAACATGACAAAAGGAATAGTTTACATTAATGAAGTAATAGAACTTGTCATTCAATCAATACATGAAGTAATCGATGGAGGCCCATATTCAAGAGAGCCTGTAATGAAGCTTAAGATAAGTCTTGTAGATTGTAAGCTTCACGAGGATTCAATTCACAGAGGTCCAGCTCAAGTTATCCCTGCGGTAAGAGAGGGTTTATTTGCAGCAATGCTTTACGCAAGACCTGTGATATACGAACCTATACAGAAGGTCACAATTACCTCTCCTCAAGATTACATGGGTGCAGTCACAAGAGAAATGCAAGCTAGAAGAGGACAGATAGTTGATATCTCTCAGGAAGGAGATTCCACAACAGTCGTATCTATAGCACCAGTTTCCCAGATGTTTGGGTTTGCTGGCGACATAAGAGGTGCAACTGAAGGAAGAGCGATATGGTCAACTGAATATGCAGGATACCAGAAACTTCCAACAGAACTCCAGGCACAGACTGTTGAGTCAATCAGAAAGAGGAAAGGACTTAAACCACAGCCTCCAAAACCTGAAGATTACCTTAACATGTAAAATGGAAAAAGCTTAAAAATGGATTTAAATTAGAGGATTATACCAGATATAATAAAAATATAGTAAAAAAAGGAGGAAATATTATGGCAACTCAAAAACCACACTTAAATGTAGCCTTTATAGGCCATGTCGATCACGGTAAATCTACTGCCGTAGGTCAATTACTTGTTATGCACGGTGATATCAGGGCAGACCTTATCAAGAAGTTCGAGGAAATGGGAGAAAAAGGTAAGACGTTTAAGTTTGCTTGGGTAATGGATAACTTAAAGGAAGAGAGAGAAAGAGGAGTTACAATTGATCTTTCTCACAAGAAGTTTGAAACAGATTCAAAATACATTACAATTGTGGACTGTCCAGGCCACAGAGATTTCGTTAAAAACATGATTACAGGAGCATCTCAGGCAGATGCTGCAGTTTTAGTTGTCGCAGTAAACGATGGTATCATGCCACAGACACAGGAACACGTTTTCTTGTCTAGAACATTAGGTATCCAGCAATTGGCTGTTTTGATAAACAAGATGGATACAGTAAACTACGCTGAAGACAAGTTTAACGCAGTTAAGGCAGAAGTAGAAAAACTAGTAAGGACAGTTGGATTTAAGGCAGATGAAGTAAAGTTCATCCCCGGTTCAGCTTTCAACGGAGACAACATCGTTGGTAAATCTGAGAAGACACCATGGTACACAGGACCATCATTATTAGAAGCTGTAGACTCTTTCAAAGAACCAGAGAAACCAACAGACAAGCCACTTAGACTTCCAATTCAGGATGTTTACACAATCACTGGTGTAGGAACAGTTCCTGTAGGAAGAGTAGAAACTGGAATAATGAAGAAGGGAGATACCGTATTATTCGAACCTGCTTCAACAGTATTTGGAAAACCAATCTCTGGTGAAGTAAAGACAATTGAAATGCACCACGAAACATTAGACCAAGCATTACCTGGTGACAACGTTGGATTCAACGTTAGAGGTGTTGGAAAGAACGATATTAAGAGAGGAGACGTTCTAGGACATCCAAACAACCCACCAAAAGTAGTAACATTAAACGACTCTTTCAAGGCACAGATAGTAGTATTGAGACACCCAACAGCTATAACTGCCGGGTACACACCAGTATTCCACTGTCACACAGCACAGGTAGCATGTACATTTGAAAAACTACTTGCAGAACTTGATCCAAAGACCGGTAACGTAAAGACTGAAAATCCTGACTTCCTAAAGAGCGGCAGCGCTGCCATTGTCCAAATAAAGCCAACAAAGCCCATGGTAATTGAGGAAATAAAGGTAATACCTCAGTTGGGCAGGTTTGCTGTAAGGGATATGGGAGCAACAGTTGCTGCTGGAATGGTCCAGTCTATCCAGAAGGCTTAAAACTTAATTTATTTATTTTTTATTTAACGAGGCGATATAGTTGCAAAAAGCTAGAATAAGATTGACTGCAATGGAAACTCAGAAACTTGACGAAGTATGCACTCAAGTTAAGAAGATAGCGGAGCGTACAGGTGTAGACATTGCCGGACCAATACCTTTACCAACAAAGAAATTAAAAGTACCAGTAAGAAAATCAACTTCTGGTGACGGTAAAGCTACATGGGAAAGATGGGAAATGAGAATCCACAAGAGGCTCATTGAAATCGATGCTGACGAAAGAACAATGAGACAGATAATGAGAGTCAAGGTTCCAGAAAGAGTTAACATAGAAATTGAACTATTATCTTAATCTTTTATTGTATTTAAAAAATACAATTATCTCTTCTTTGATAGAATTTATATAAAAAAATAAAAATATAAAATTAAGTCTTATACTTCGCCGTGTAGAATTCCCAAGATTTTAATCTTGTGCTACCTGTAACAACTATATTGCCTCTGGAATCAAATGCAATTCCATTTGCTTGATCATCTTCTCCTATTGCTTGCCTCTGCTCCCAGATTTGTTTCCCATTCTTATCGTAGACAACAGTCAAGTAATCAAAGTAAAGCGCGTTACCTTTATACGATGAACCTGTAACTGCAATGTTATCCTTCTTGTCAACTGCAACTGCATAGGCTTTGTCATCTTTTCCAGCGTCATACGTTTTTCGCCACAATAATTTTCCGTCTTTATCATATTTTAGAGTTTTAAAGTCAAAATTATTTCCATTGTGGAAGTAGCCAGTAATTATTACATTATTCTCAAAGTCAATAGCAATCCCCATTCCATGTGCTTGACTATCGTCAAATTGTTGTCTCCAGAGAAGATTTCCGTCCTTATCGTATTTTAATATCATAAACGAGTTTGTAGTATCTGCCCTGCTTCTGCCCATTGTCATTCCCCCGATAACAATATTATCAAATGAATCAATGGCTATGTCATAGGCATAATCGTCATGATCATCTTGGTATAAAATTTTCCAAACCATTATGCCATTTTTATCATACTTCACTGTGTAAACATCGAACTGATTGTCTATGTAGGAGTGTCCAGTGACGATTACATTGCCTTTGGAATCAGTTGCAACACCTTCACCGCTATCATTGCCCCCCATATTGAACTTTTCAGCCCAGAGTTTTTTTCCTTCAGAATTGTATTTAACTGTGTAATACCTTCCATTTGAAATGCCTGTAACTATGACATTATTTTGTTTGTCTACTGTAACGTCATTAGCTTGCTGTGTTCCATCTTCTGATTCAATATTTTGCCATACTACATTACCATTTCTATCATATTTGATAGTAACATAATCCCAACTTTTAATGTATGTGGCCCCAGTTACAATCGGATTATCTTGAAAATCACATACAACACTGTTGGCAAAATCATTTTTTCCTCCATCATAACTTCTTTCCCACATCAAGCTGTATGCAAGAGTTGCTATAGGCAGTGAAAAAACAAATATTGAAAGCACTAAGATTGCATATTTATTTTTCATGAAATCACCTTTGCGCACATATATTTTTGTATTAAGAATATATAAGGTTATATGATATCCTCAAGATTTCCGCAATTAAATATCATAAAATTTAAATATTGAATATCATTTATATATATGGGTGATAGAAATGATTGACTTAATAGCTATCGGTGCTTTGGGACTTACTGGAATAATTGGTTTTGTTGCACTAGTATTAATAGATGCTATTTTTCTATGGATAGGGACTAAGTTTGCAGGAATCGATAAAGCTTCATTTGGTAAGGCAATAATTGGGGTAATTGTTCTCATTGTACTAAGCTCCATTTTGGGTTCAGTTCTGGGCCCCTTTGGAATTCTTGGAGTAATTTTGAGTTTCATAGTGACATTATGGGCGGTAAAGGCATTGTATGGAACTTCTTGGGGAAAAGCATTTTTGGCGTTGATACTAGCCTTCATAGCCTTTATAGTACTTTCAGTTGTTTTGCTAGCCTTGTTAGGGACTGGTCTATCAAATTTAGGAATTTTTTAATTTTTATTTTTTAGGTGGATTAAATGATAATAAGAAACTGCACGGTGGAAGATGTTGACAGAGTTAGAAGATTTGTCAGCGATTGCAAACCTCTTGAATTGCACACATCTTTTACATACTGGACGCTATTCAATTATTTTTCCGATCTATGCTTTCTGATGGAAGAAGATGAAAAAGTAATTGGATTTATTTCTGGCATTAAAAGCTCTATAGAAACTGGAGTTGCATATCTCTGGCAGGTTGGGATAGCTAAAGATCAACGTGGAAAAAATTATGCATATGTTTTAATTGACCATTTTAGTAAAGCGGCTATTTCTTTAGACTGTAATAAAATTCAAGTTTCAATTTCGCCTGAAAATCAAGTGAGCTATAACGCTTTCCTCAAATATTCTGAAGAGAATTCCTATCCATTTGTAAAAATTGGAGAGGTAAAATATCACGATAAATTGGGCGATAAGCATGAATTTGAGATTTTATTTCAGATCGAACTCTGACTGCCCACAAATTTTATAAACTAACTTACTTGATGAAACTTTAAGCCGAGGTCGCATAGCTAGGATTAGTGCGCCGGACTTGAGATCCGGTTTCCCTTCGGGATGCGGGAGTTCAAATCTCCCCCTCGGCGCTTTTTAGTTAAGTTTATAATTCTTACTATACAATTTTTCTTATAATTTAGAGTATTTATATTTCATAATAATTATTAAATTAGAAGCGTGGCATAAATGATAGATATCAAAAATCTTACAAAGAAATTTGGAAATTTGACTGCAGTTGATAATCTTAATCTTCAAATAAAAGAAGGCGAGATATTTGGACTACTTGGCCCAAATGGGGCCGGGAAATCAACTACGCTCTTTATGCTAACAACTCTCAAGCCACCAACTTCTGGAACTGCAATTATTAATAATTATGATATAATCAAACAATCCGATAAAGTTAGAAAATCTATTGGAATTGTATTTCAAGATCCAAGTTCTGATGAAATATTAACTGGATATGAGAACTTGAAGCTCCATGGTTGGCTTTATGACATGCCGGATAATTTGAGAGAACAACGGATAAAAGAAGTTCTTGAACTAGTTGATCTTACTAATAGAAAGGATGATTTGGTAAAAAAATACTCAGGTGGCATGAGAAGACGCTTGGAACTAGCACGAGGACTAATGCATCATCCAAAGGTCTTGTTTTTAGACGAACCAACTCTAGGACTTGATCCACAATCGCGCGAATATATCTGGTCATACATAGAAAAATTGGCAAATGAAGAAAAAATAACTATAATCATTACAACACATTACATGGAAGAAGCTGACAAATTATGCGATCGTATGGCCATCATTGATTTCGGTAAAATTATTGTTTTAGGAACTCCAGAAGATTTAAAGAAAGGATTAGGTGGAGATATAATCCGATTGAAGGCAAAAAATCTAAACTTAGAGTCCCTAAAAGATTTAAGTTATATAAAAAATATTACTGCTTCTAACGAAGAAGTAAGTCTAACAGTTGAAGATGCAAATATACATATTCAAGAAATTTTGAGCATTGTAGGAAAGATCGACTCTGCCGAAATTCGTTCAGCTACGCTTGACGATGTATTTATCCATTATACTGGAAGGGAAATAAGAGAAGATTCGCCAGAAGGTAGTTGGGCTGTTAAAGCAATGCATGCGAGGGCGAAAAAATGAGCGAATTTAAAGGAATTTATGCACTTTGGTATAGAGAAATCAAGGTATTTTCAAGAGAACGTTCAAGAGTCATTTCATCAATTGTAAATCCAATTCTATGGCTTCTAATAATTGGAGGTGGACTTGGATCTGCAGTTTCATTTACTGGAATGTTCCGTGAAATCAATTATCAGACATTTATTTACCCGGGTGTCCTGATACAATCTGCTCTTTTTTCTTCAGTATTTTTCGGAGTGTATATAGTATGGGACAAAAAAATTGACTTCATGAAAGAGGTATTGGTATCTCCGTTGAGAAGAACTTCTCTCTTCACTGGCAAAGTACTTGGAGGATCCACAGACACATTAGTTCAGATAATAATTTTAATTTGTATCGGTTTTGTCTTTGTGTCGCTTGGAATAATGCCCGGGCTTAATTTGAATATTATCTCCGTCCTCATTACTTTATTATTTTTATTTACAACTACTGTTGGGCTTGTAAGCATTGGCCTTATTATTGGGTCTCAAATGGAAAGCCCAGAAGGATTCCAATTAATTGGCAGCTTTCTCATTATTCCACTGTTCTTTTTATCTGGAGCACTGTTCCCCATAAATAATTTACCTCCTTGGCTATCTCCATTTATTTTTGTCAATCCTATTACTTATGCCGTGGACGGTGTAAGGGGGGCATTGCTAGGGATTTCACAGTTTCATATAGCTTTCGATTTTGCAGTTGTAAGTGTATTTGCTGTTATCATGATTCTTTTTGGCACTTACGCTTTTAATAAAATGAAAATCTAGTTCTCTGGCGATATTTGCCTTTATCTAAGGAAACTAAAATTAAAAAATTAATTATTGTGAGAATCTACGGATTATGTCTGTTTCAGTCAAAACACCTTTGAGATTTCCCTTCTCATCAGTTAGAATTACTTTGTAAGTCTTGTCTTTCTTCATTTTCTTGATTACCTTGTCTAATGGTATCTTTTCCTTAACCATAATTACCGGTTTTAGTTTGACTTCTTCTAGCTTTGTTTTTTGCATATCTACCTCTTCAGCTATAAGGTCAACGATCATCTCTGAAGATATCAATCCCAAGGGAATATTTTTTTCATTGAGCACGGCAACGCAGTGTATACCTTCTTCGCTCATCAATTTAGCAGCTTCCTGTATAAGTGCATCTGAGTGAAGAGAAAAAATTCCTTCTTCCATGATATCTGATGCTTTATCTTCTGTCTTCGCACCGAATATCCTTTCGGATAGCTTAACATACCAGGCTGCAGATTGAACTTGAACTACGTATGATATGGCAATTATTAGAGCAATGTCAGAGCCTTCTTTCCCAAAAGCAGTTACTGCAATGGCCAATGCTATCGAAAGATTTCTCATAACTGTTCCGTATACGTGAGCTATGCCGTCATCTCTATCTAGTAAATATTTACCTGTCAAGGTTGTTATTAAATAATTAATTCCATAAAAAACCAAAACTGGGACTAGGATATATAGTATGATAACAGGATTTTTCACTATTGTGTTTGCTTTAAGTGCCATTGCAACAAATATTATCCCTAGCACGCCAATTGATGATAAGCTTGGAAACCTTATTTTGATATCTTTGTTGTACTTGGCTTCCCCGTAAATTCTAACTAAGACCCTTTGAGTTGCATAACCTAGGGCCATTGTTAGAAATACTACTATGAATATCTGTTGGAATATGCTCCAGATTGGTATATCTATGACTCTACCAAAAAGGAGTTTAGCATACAGAGGTGTAAGGACAGCCCCTAAAATTAAACCTATAACTGTCATCTTGATGGCAGCAGATATATTTCCTTTAGCGAAACCAGTCCAGGATATTGTCATCCCGCTAGTTGGGATAAGCCCCATCAAAAGAAGGCCAAGGGCGTAGTATGGGAGCTCTTTAAAGAATAACATCCCTATTCCAAATGCTATGAAAGGTATTAATCCAAAATTTACTATTTGTGTGACTACTTGAGCTTTTAGATCCCCTTTAGAAAATATTTTTTTAATATTTAGATTTATCATCATAGGGTATACCATTAGAAAGGTCAACGGCATTATTGTAATTTTTAATGATGAAGGGTCTGTTATATACCCAAACAAAATGCCTAAAATCATTGAGATTGGTATTGCCCATACTAAATTCTTCTGGATATATGCTAGTTTTTTCCACATAAAACTCACTAGTGCTGTTGAATAAGTATTCTTTAAAAGATTATGTGTGGTTTAAATTTCACACCAATAATTTAAAAAGGATAACAATAAAATATAATTTAAGAAATTCTGAGATTAATAATGCTGTTAATGCAGTATTATTTTAAAAAATATTCGGTGAGTTTATGGATATGTTGAAAGATGTTAAATGGCCTGAAGGCGTAAGGGAAGCAATAGAAAAAGATGATGTAGAAACTGTTAAGAAGATAATGAAAACTGCTGATGATTTTCTTTCTCAGTTTAGTCCACAGATGATCACTGCAAATGAATTCAAAAAACTTCTTGAAAAGGGTGAAAAATTAACAGTTTTTGACCTAAGGGATAAAAAAAGTTTCAGTGAAGGTTCAATTAAGAATAGTATTAATGTGCCATATGGATTAGAAATCTATGATAAAGCAAAAGTAGAAGGCAATAAAAAAATCGTATTGACATGCTTTGCAGGAAAGATAAGCGTCGTAGCGGGAGACCTTTTGAAAAGAGAAGGCTTTGATAACATATATGTCCTAAAAGGCGGAATGATGGAGTACAATAAGTAATTTCTTTAATTTACCCTTTTTATCATTCCCCTTAACTGTTGGTAGAATTTATTTCTAACATTTTCAATATGTAAGGCCTCTTCCATATCAATATTGAATTTATCTTCATATCTCCTTCTTTCTGGCGATACTTGGAGTACATAACTGTTCACACAGTGATCCCAAAACCAATCGGAGCTTCCAAATTGAATGTATCTTGGATCAATTTTAACTAATGTATTTAGATTGTCTAGCAACAATCTGCCAGACCCATTGTTCTGTATGCAAAGTGCAACGTATGCTATCCGATAAGTTACCTCTATTTTTTCAGATGAATATTTTTTTAGCGATTCAAAGTTATGTTCATCTTTTTGGTAGAGATGAACAAAATGGCCGTAACAACTTTGCAAAGTATAACAGTAATAAGGTCTGTTTAAATCTACCATTATATCCTTAATGGGGGCATCCAATATATCTTTCTTCAATAGATCCTCTAAATCAACCAACGATCTCTCTTTTTTCTTTGTATAATCTGGATCCTCGACAAATGATCTTGAGGGCGTAAATGTAATCACAACAAAGTATATCGTAATAATTATAAATAGATAACTATTTCGCCCATATTTTCTTAAAACAAATATAAAAACTAATTTCATAGAAATTGATAAATAAGTAAAAATATATTGTAGTACATGGCCATAGACAAGGAGAATTTAGTTTACAGAAAAGCAACCCTTACTGATATACCTGAACTTATCAAATTCAAATTGCTACTTCTAGATGAACTAAACCCTAATGAAGATACAGGTAATCTTGATATTCTAAAAAATGAGTTGGAACTTTTTTTCTCTGAATACCTCAAAAGAAATGAGTTTATTGCATGGCTTGCCGAGTATCAGGGGAGGATAGTATCCACAAGTGGCCTTGTTCTATGGAGAATTGCGCCTAGATACGATTGTTTGCATGGAAGATACGGGTACATCCTTAATATGTATACAATCCCTGAATTCAGAAAAAATGGGATAAGTACGGAGTTACTAAAAAAACTAATTGAAGAAGCAAAAAAAATGAATATAGATATTTTGAATCTACATGCAACAAAAGATGGAATTAATATGTATCGCAAGTTTGGATTTAAAGACCCTATTGATCCTGAAATAGAGCTAAATCTTAATAATTATTGATTCTAATCAAAATTCAGGTGTTCTAAGAAATAGATACCATTTTGAACATTTTTATGGTGATTGTTTTCACAGATGTTGGTAAAAGCAAGGGCTTCTTCAATTGAAAATTCATCATTTAAGAAGGTATAGACATTTGTTCTCCATGCCGCAAAAGCTCCCTTGTTAATATATTCGCCTTCTTTAAGTTCCAATATCTGCCTACCCTGGTCTACAAGACTCTTTAATTTCTCTTCTTTTGACATATATTTATAATACACTTTCCAACTATTTTACTTTTTCTATTTTATTCTAAAGGATAGTATCTTCAATTGATATAAATACTAAGGTTCACCCCATCAGAAAGATTTATATTGAGTGAATATATCATTTATTCTATCCAAAGGCGCTTGCTTATGAAGAAAAAAATTTCTGTAAGTATCGGCTTATTGTTATTCATCTCCTTCTTAGGGACGACGTCAGCCATATGTGATGATTGTGTTTCTATTATTCTTGAGAAGGATACTTTAAAAGTTGGAGATAATTTTTTTGTTTGCCCCGTCCATGCAAAAATTAATCAAAATATTTCTACTGGATCTGTTGAGCTAGTTGCAATTAACGGCAATTACTGCATATACCGGGCAAAGAATTCCGGAACAATTGTTTTTGAGAACTGTGATACTAAAACTACTGTAAGGATATTCCCAAAAGAAACACCATTTGATGCGCTGATGAATATGATTGGCCTTGGGAAAAATTAATTTATTCAATTACATTATATTTCTGAACAAAATTATTATGGCCATTCCAACTATCAAAGCAATGAGTACGTTGTTTGTCTTCTTTGCTATAATACCTGCTGAAAGAGCACTTATGGCGCCGAAAAATCCTTCTGATATTATACTCGGGATAATAAACGAAAGAAGTAGCGTTCCTGGCAGGGCCTTTATCAAATTTTCAATGAATTTATGTTTTGATAGCATATTTCCTATTAATAATCCTCCAAATCTTAAAGAGTATGTGATAATGCCTGAGATTATTATTATGAATATTGCTAGCATGTCAAATTCATTCACTTTCATCACCTCTAAAATGCTTTAGAAGTGAATAACTAAAAGCACCAGCTATCCCTCCAATAACGATATACCATTTTCCAGGAATAAACAAAAAAGATAGATAAGCAAACAATGCGGCGATTACCCATGGAAAGATGCTGTCTTTTCCATCGTAAAAACTTGCTACCAAAGCAGTAAAAATAATTATTATGACAAAATCAAGCCCTACAGAATATGGATCTGATATTATAAATCCAAAAGTATGGCCTGCAAGTGTACTTACCACCCAGAAGATAACAAGACATACCCCCCCACCAAAAAGGAAGTATGGAGTGATCTTTTCCTTCTTTAATCTTGACATTGTAACTGCCCAGTTTTCATCGGCGACAAGGTGCATCAAAGCTGCCTTTTCGAATAATGAACTTCCCTTGAAAAGTGGAGTAAGTGAAGCCCCAATTAGGAGATATCTCAAATTAATAGCAAACACGGCAAAGAGTATCTCTGTAAATGGCAAAGGGTCCTTCCAAAGTTCTACCATTAGTAATTGGGCCGAACCTGCAAATGTGACGATATCCATAAATAACAATTCAAAGAATGTGACTCCCTTTGAATATGCAAGAACGCCTAAAACAAGACCATAGGCACAGACAGATAGCCCAACAGGTATGGTGGCCGTAAATCCTTTTATAAAATTCGATTTCATCCCGTTCGCCTTCAATAATTTCCAATATTTGAGAATTTATTTAGTTTTTCAAATGATAATCTTTTTATAAGTATTACTAATTTTTGTTAATAGTATTACTCTCATATATAAACTTAGAAATTGTACCTAGGTGGTAGTTAATAAAGATATAAAATTGAGGAACTCTATGAGAATAGCTTTTATAATTTACAATGATTTAACAACTCTCGATTTTATTGGGGCATACGATCCCTTGACTAGAATCAAAACTATGGGATTTTCAAATCAGATTGAATGTGATGTGTGTTCATTCACTGATAGGGTAATCTCTGTAGAGGGGCTAGAGATAGTTCCCACAAAAGTCAAAAATGATTTGTCTAATTATGATTATGTTATAATTCCTGGCGGTAAAGGGATCTTTGAGTTGATGAAGAATAAAGAATTTTTAGATTGGTTAAGAAAAATACCAGATACTACTGTGATATCTACTGTATGCTATGCCTCGCTATTATTGGGGGCTATTGGCAAATTAAAAGGTAAGAAAGCAACAACCCATAGAGTCGTTATGGAAGAATTAAAAAAATATACAGATAAAGTTTCAGATTGTAGGATAGTTCAGGACGGGAATATTATAACGGCCCGAGGAGTATCTTCTGCAATTGACTTAGGACTTTATCTGTGCGAAAAGATTGTAGGAAAAGAAATTAGAGAAAAGATACAAGTACAGATGGATTATCTAAACTACACAGTGTGCTAATATCAAATTAATAACTATTTAGCTTTTACAAGTTCTGCAAAATTTGAAGCAAAAGATCTAATTTGCTCCCAACCCCGTGGGTCATTTTTCCACTTTTCATCAATTTTTATTGGTTTATTGTCCTTCGCTTGAGCCTTAGCTGCCTGTTCTATAATTTTCCTTTCTATAAATCCAATCTTCGGATTGGAAAGGTCAAAGTCTGTGAGTATAGATCTTCCCGGGAAAACATCGAATAATTGCGCATCAATACCTAGTTTTTCCATTTTTTCTTCTATATATGTTTTCTTTGCTTTATCTGCATCTTCAAGAGCAAGTCCAGAACATGTATAAAGGCCTAATGTTTTGCTTTTTAACGATCCTTTATTTTTCTTGAGAAAATTATCCGTTTCTTTTGTCCATTTACCGATCTTTATTCCCGAGCCAACTAAGACAGCATCATATTTTTCTATATCGGGAGGATTCTTATCTATTTCAAGATTAATTAAACTTACACTCACCCCTTCTTTTTCCAATACATTTCCAATTTCTTTAGACACTTCTTCAGTACATCCGTATCTACTACCGTACACAATCAAAATGTTTTTTGCCATCTAATCACTGAAGGACTAATATATTTTTTTCTATAAAATACTTTCTGATTTTTCTATGTTTTTGATTTTTTAGAGGGCACTAGAGCTGAAATCGCTAGTATCATTGGACCCGCTATAAATCCGGCCCAAAAGACAAGCCCCAATAGAGAAAGTATCAAAAGAAAAAGCCTATCGGTATTTTTTATTTGGCCATTTTTATTAAGATAGCTTAATACTATTAATCCCAATATTATTGGTATGGCCGCAAATATTAACGTTACAGATGCAGAGCTTGAGCTTGCCTTTGTAAAGGCAATGGCCATTTGGAATATAACAGAGAATCCACTTCCAATATAAAGTAGTCCAGCTAAGGCTATTAAAATTTGAGAAAATGATTTTAAATTATTTTTAGTTTTCTTATTTAATAAGAAGGTGATTAATCCAAATATAACGGTGAGAATTATGGGGGCCAATACCTCTACTAAACTTTGACCTTCCCATAATCTGATCCTTGTAACTGATATAGGTATTCCGATCCACTCCGATAAAGAAAACTTTTCAACATATCCAATAGCTAGCCCATATTTACCTTCATTTTCAAAATCAAATACTCCAACGTAATATGTTCCAGTTTCTGTTACAGGAATGTTTGCTTCAGAAAGGTAATAATAGCTTGCAGGTGTGAAAGGTTCATATTCAGCTTCACCTAAGCTGCTTTTTAGAATAATAAATCCGGCGCCCTCTGGTACTTCGATACCTTCTGGGAGATCTTCTTCTGATTTAATGCCTGGCCCAGTAACTATTATATTTGGTTCGAATTCACTTCTAACTGGAGCAAACAGATCTAATTTTATTCGCTCTCCTTGATTCATTTCAAGACGATAGTATTTTACTTGAATTTCCTCATGTAGTTCTTCATAAACGACCCATGATTTTGTAGGCTCTGTTATAACAGTAGCAGTTTCTAGATTTTTCCCTTCACCAGTTTCAAATGGAACATGAGCAAAAACTAAAGAAAAAGAAAGTAAAAATATTATTGAGAATATAATTAATATTTTTTTCATGACCATTATTCCAACTCATTTTATAAATAAATATCTGAACTCATTAAAAAGAAATATAGAAGTACATTCTATTTTTTATAATAAATATTTAGCTCAATGCTTGTATTTTTCACAAACTAGTTGGGAAATCTTAAATATTCAATACATTCATAAATCATCATGTCTGCAATCATTTCTCATAATATTTCAAAAAACTTTGGGGATTACAAAGCACTTGATGGGATAGATCTAAAAGTCAAAGAAGGGGAGTTCTTTGGTCTTTTGGGTCCCAACGGCGCAGGTAAGACTACGCTTCTTAGAATCCTAACGGGGCAGATTGATCAAGATTCCGGCGAAGCAGAAGTAATGGGCCTTTCAATATCGGATTCAATTGGAATAAAAAGAATTTCAGGAATTGTTCCAGAAGCTGAAAGTCCACCTTCTTTTCTTACTGCTGTAGAGTTCTTAAAGTTTGTATGTAGATTGAGAAACGTTGATAACATTGAAGAAAATGTTTCTAGATGGCTTAGTTTCTTTGAAATAGAGGAAAAGAAGGAAATTTTGTGTAAGGATCTTTCAAAAGGTCAGAGGCAGAAGTTAATGCTTTCCGCTGCATTTATCCATAAGCCTGATATTTTGTTTCTTGATGAGCCTTTCATAAATCTTGACCCAATATTCCAGAGAAAAGTTAGGGAGTATCTTTTTACTATAGCCAGAGAGGGCTGCACAATATTCATGTGTACCCATATACTTGAGATTGCAGAAAAACTCTGCACAGAAGTTGCAGTTATCAATAAGGGCAAAATTATAGCCCAAGGAAGTCTAGAAAATATTAGGCTAAAGGAAGGGGAGCATCTAGAAGATATATTCATGAGGCTCATAGAGGAGTAAAAATGTCCTTTCTAGATTTAGACCTATTCAGCTTGATGATAAAGGAAGAGCTTCGACTCCACAAGTCCTTTGTTGGGGCAGTTGGATCAATCTTCTTCCCAGCAATAATATTTGTACTTTCTTTTATCCTCTCTCTTTCCTCTCCAGTTATAATAAACGCAATGGGATTATACAAAGCTATTTTGTTTCTAAACATTGGCACATTTTTTTATGGAATCTTTGTCGGATTTCTAGGAAAGATTGGGGAAGAGGTGATGACACGACGTTTTGGAGAGATCAATCTTATACTTCAGTTTCCAAAACTTTTTCCAGTCTCTTTCAGGAGAGTCATGTCGCATTTTTTCGTAAAAGATTCTGTATTTTACTTATTCTATTCAATTATCCCTTTTACATTAGGCGCTTTAGTTTCTAAGCCAGTATCTGGATTCACCTTTTCATTTGTGGCCTTAATTTTTATCATGCTTACTATTTCTTTCATGTTAGGCATGTCTTTGAGCTTTCTCTCCTCTGCGATTTCTATAATATCCCATAAGCTACTTATTGTTTTTATTCTGGGTATACTTGCGATTTTTTCACTTAGATTTATCTTTGCTGATTTTCAAATTGAGGAGATAATATTTCCAATTGAATACTTAAATAATGGCCAAGTTTCTTCTTTTTTTATTCCAGTGATTCTTACTTTCTTATTTTCTATTCTTGCTATCCTTTCAATGAAAGAGAGATTTGAAGAAAAAACAAACAAATATCATGAGGAAATACTATCGGCTGAAAATAGATTTGCCTTTACCGGAAGCATGAAAACATTGATGGCTAAAGAACTATTGGAACTTAAGAGAAGTGGGGGGTTTGGGCCAGTTATAATGGGATTTATTGGGCCCTTGCTGGGTATTTATTTCATAGTTTCCCTATTTGAGATAAGTCTAGGTGTAGATATTGATTACAATGCGATATTTTATGGAAGCATGGTGGGATTCTTTGGTGTCATGACATATTCTTGGCTCAATAATTTTGAAACAAATGAATTTTTGAATTATCAGCCAGTTTCAGTTGATATGATTATAAAAGCAAAAATGACCCTTTATTTCTTATTGACCGTTGGGCTTTCTTTAGTCTATGTTATTGGGATATCTATTATAAGAAATGAGATTGACCTCCTGCCGTTGGCTTTAATTGTGGCTCTTGTCACTAATATTTATGTTGTTGGTGTAACTGCGAGGCTCACTGGTTTGAAAACTAATACAATGCTTTTTGATGCAAAGGTACTTAGTAAGTTCTTTGCTCTTGTAACTCCACCATTAATAGTCATAGTGATAGTTTCTTTTTCTATAAGATTTAATTATTTCCATTCTTTAGTTACTCTAGTTGCTACCTTGGTACTTTTGTTGATTCTTTCTAAGTTAATCTTCTCTACAATACCTAAAAAATGGAAGGATGAAAGGTTTGGTTTTTAGATTCTACAAATAATTTATATACTTCAAAACCTAGGTATTCGTTACGGGTGAATAAATGATCCAAAATGCGGATCTTTTAGGATCTTCCTTAAGTATTATAATGTATGTAATAGTTTTCTTTATTGCACCGTTCTTTTTTATTCTCAACGGCCTTAGATATTTTAAGTACAAGAAATTGATAGTTGCTGGAATAAGGCCACTTTCTCCAAATGAATATTCGCCTTATGCATTATACAATATAATGGGTGGGATAGGATTCACCCTTTTTACAGTTCTATTCTTTTTTCCAAATCTATTTGAAGATCCATTTTACAATATTCTGTCCCGTATCGCTTGGATTAGTTTCATGATATTGTTCTTTATTGGATACTGGTTTACTAAAAAAGACCCTTTCTCTAGATCCAATATATAATTTATTAATTAAAAATAAAATAAAAAAATTAAATTATTCAATAAAACTTTTGTCATGATTTGATTTGTAGATATTTTCGTATAGCCATATATCTAATTTGGAATCACTATATGTGTAAAGCTGGCCATTTATTTCTTTTGCATAATTAAGGAGTTCAGGCGGTATTTCGTCAATTGATTGAGGTCCGTATTTAGTTCCTAGAATTTGTACTCCATAATTTTTTGGCTCTAGAGTTGGAAGACCTCCTGCATTTGGAACTTCAAAAAAGATTGTCTTTTTGTCCCAGACTTCCTTTCCATCGACTGTTATCTGTGAGTGAATTATATGTATACGGTCAACCCAGTAGTCGTCAAACACCCATTGTGCTTCTGTGCCGTCTGGATTTATTGTTGGTATCGTTGTTATTTCTGCTCCACCAAAATTGAACCATATCCAAAATGCTTTGACATCGTGGTCAAATAGACCCTGCAATTGTAAGTCCTCAACTTGAATTGGCAACTCCATCTCAGGTGGAACATCCACCCAATTACCTGTTTCATCGTCGTAGTATTGTATTCCATCTGGTGTGCTTCTTATTCCAGTGCTATTCCATAACCATGTTTCTTCGTCAGGGTATTCCTGCATCTTCAATACTGTCTTTAAGAAGTAGTTTTCTTCATATGAGCTTAAAACTGGCGCACCGCCTCCACCACAACTATCTGAATAACATATACCGCAACAAGTGCAGCCACCTTCAGCCATTTGGCAAACTTTCTCTTGGTATTCTGGCCCACGACATTCAGTGCAATCTTCGTTGTATATAGAAATCAGAGTTATTTTACCGTCTTGATTTTTCCACATTTCAAATATTCCATCTACGTCTGCCGAGATAGAAATTGCACTACATAGTAAAAGGATTGTCAAAATGAGACTAACCATATATTTTTTCATTTTAACCCACCATACTTAATGAATAAGTATTATATAAAACTTGCGCCTTTCGCAATTTCGAATTAGAGTAAAATTTATAACATTATTATGGCATACCACATCATGGCAGAAGACAACTCAGATAGAAAAGAAAAAAGGCAATCTCCGGCAAGGATTGTGATATACAATCTAGTATCTTTTATAGTATTTCTTATAATTCTAGGATTCCTCAATATCTCTCTTGATGTATTCGATAGCAATATTCTCTCTGAAGTAGTTAGATTACTCAATAACAATATTTGGCTAATCTTTGTTTTCTCAATAATCTTCACAATCGGTGAAGTCTTTGGAAGCTTTAAGTTTCCTGGAAACTTACCTGCACCGATATTTAATGCAGTAGGGAGCATTTTCCTTCTTAATTTCCTGTTTAAAATATTCAGGCTAGTCGGGAATCTTTCAGAAATCGATACGTTTGATTTTATGTCAAAGGCATTCCCATTCCTATACCCGATAATATTCTTACTTGTCCTTTTAGGGGGGTACATTTCGATACTCTCTGGCGCTTCTTGGGACCATCCAAAGAAGAAACCATCTACCAAGAGCAAATCAAAAGAAGAGATAAGTTGGGATGACGTTGGAAATGAGTTCAAGGAAATGTTGTACGATGCATTTCACTCGGCTAGAGAGTCAATTAGACAAAATAAAAAATAACTTTATTTTATTCCAAAGCAAAGCCACTGGGGATTGATCTGGCTTTTTAAGTATTTTTCTCTCTCTTTTATGTCAATTTCCGCACCAATCCATATCCCTTCAAAATTTTTCAAAGGGCAGGAAAAGCATAAACCAGTTTTTGGAAATTCTATTCCGTTTCTATAATTACACTTGAAATAAGAGTATGAATCAGAAATATTTAGTTCTGAGAGAAGAGAGCACTTTAAATTTGTATAAGGATTTTCTTTCTTTTCAGAAGGGACGATTTCTTGGATATTGTTTTTAAGATATGGGTCAAGTCTTGATTGGTAATATTTCTTCACGAAATCCAAAGATTAATCCGGGTATAATATATACTTCCTAGGAAAATAATTATTCCATTTCCTAGAAAAATTTTAAGTTCCCTTAAACTTAATTTAGTTTGTTAATTGGCCTTATTTTCAAGAAAGTTAATTTTATTGGTATTATTTGGTCATTCCCAATTTTATTACAAATGTGGCCCCATTAGGTTTAGTATCTTTGACTTCTATTTCGCCACCATATCTTTCAATCGTTTTCTTAGAGATGTATAATCCTAATCCTGTCCCCTTATTTTCACCATAACTGAACTCTTCATCGAATACTCTTTCCTTTATATGTTCTGGAATTCCTATACCATAGTCAATAATCTTTATCTGGCAAATGCCTTCATCTGAAGCTACTTCTATATCAATTTTATTCGTTTTTCCATGGGTAATAGAATTATTAATGATATTTTCAATAACAGATACCAACGCTTCATCGGCCATTACAGTGCAATCATTAATTAGATTAATATTGATATTGCTATAACTTTTCTTGATTAATTCAGTAATTTGCCCAATGACAACGGGTTTCAGATTGTATCGTGTAACCATCGTAGATTCAAGAGACCTTATTTTTTCAATTAAATCTACACTTCTTTTAATAGCATTGAAAGCCTTATTTTTTAGTTCCTCATCCTTTGTTTCAATCATCTCTAGTGATAGGCTAACAACAGTTAAATCATTTGAAATGTCATGCCTTAGTATTTTGTTTAGCAATTTTAGATTATCATTCAACTGCTTGATTATTTCTTCGCTTTTTTTTCTTTCAGTAACATCCAATCCAATAACAGCTACATAAGTAACTTCGTTATTGCCATCAAGAATTGGATATAGATTATTTTCAATAATTCTGCCAGAACGGACATCCTCAATTTTTAATGGCAATTTGGAGGAAATAACTCTCGTAACATATTCTTTTCTTCTAGCAGATGTTTCCATGTCAAGCAGATTATATGCAGATGCCCCAATCATTTTATCTTTCGAGACTCCTAACCTCCTTGATAGGGTATCGTTGGCTTCAACTACAATCCCTTGAGTATCAATTAAAAAAGCAGATTCCGGGATACCATTTATAAAAGTTTTAAGGTTTTTCTGAGTATTCACTAATTGATCTTCTATTTTTTTTCTTTCAGTAATATCAAGTGCTGTGAATATTGCCCCCTTCTCAGGCTTATCCTTCTCTGTATAAGAAGAAGAGAGAATCACATTAAGTATTTTTCCAGATTTTGTTCTAAATCGTGTTTCGACTGTGCCAACATTAGTTTTTTTCATTTGTTGATATTTTATCCTCCCAACATATTCATAGTCTTCATCAGTTGGATAAACCATGCGAGAATTATTCCCTATAAGCTCTTCTTTAGAATATTCTAGCATATCACAAAGGAAATCATTGACAAAAATAAACTTCCTATCCTTAACAATACCGATACCTATTGGGGAGGCCCTTGATATGCCCTCAACAATCTCTTTTGTAGTTAAGGGGTATTCTGAGTTGTTAATGTCATTTTTTATTTCTTTTTTCAAGAGTTGCACCCAATTGATTTAATAATTTTTTTAGATCGTTAGTAAATATGTTTCTTAATATATATTTATTACCTTTTTCCCTTAGTTTTATCAGTAATCTTGATAAGAAGCTATATTCTAAATAAGTTAAAAATAAAAGCTTATATACTAGTCCCAACAATACTAATAATATAACTGATAAAGGATGATTTTGATGAAGAAAGATGTACCTTTTGGGACAAGACCTATAATAACGAATATTGTTGCAACTGGAAGATTTCCAAATGATGTGGATATAGTAAAGGCTTACGGAATTATTGACTTCGTTCATGCCGAATACAACCCAGAGACCTACCCAGCACTTCTTGTGAAGGTAATGGTTGATGGAGAGAGAAAACACGTCACGATATACAAAAACGGTAAGTATATCATTACAGGTGCAAAGAGTGAGAAAGAACTAAACGACGTTTATGATGAAGTTATCAGGATATTGAAGGAGAACAAGCTCCTTTAATTTACTATTCTTCTAATTCTTCATATATTCTTTTAAACTCGTCAAGTGCTGACTCCAAATCTTCTGCAATTTCTAATGCTAGGAGCTTTGGGTCTGGAAGATTTTCTGAGTCGCCTAGACTCTCGTCTTTTAGCCAGAAGATGTCTAGATTTGTCTTGTCTCTTTTCATGATCTCTTCATAGGTAAAGGCTTTGAATCTTTCAGTTTCTCTTCTCTCGTGTCTATTTTCTGGATTGTAGCAGTTTATGAAATCCTCTAGGTCTTCATATTTTAGGGTGTTAGTTTTTAGTGTGAAGTGGATGTTAGTCCTTAGGTCGTATATCCAGAGCTTTTCTGTCCAGGGCTTTTCGCTGGCAGCTCTTTTATCAAAGAACAATACATTTGCTTTGACGCCTTGGGCGTAGAAGATACCCGTTGGAAGTCTAAGAAGTGTGTGGACATCGCACTGCTGGAGCAATCTTTTTCTTACTGTTTCTCCAGCTCCGCCTTCGAAAAGCACATTATCAGGGACGACTATTGCTGCCCTACCGTTTATCTCTAATAAAGTTTTAACATGCTGCAGGAAATTAAGCTGCTTGTTAGAAGTAGTTGCCCAGAAGTCGTTTCTTTGGTAGGTTAGAGATTCTTTCTCAATCTTACCTTCGCCGTTTACTATTGTGATGCTGCTCTTCTTCCCAAAAGGAGGATTAGTGAGGACTATGTCAAATCTGTCTCCTGGGTCGGATGTTAAGGCATCGTCAGTTACTATTGGACTATCTTCTCCACCGATGCCGTGGAGGTAGAGGTTCATTGTGCAGAGCCTTACAACGCTGTCCACAATGTCCCAGCCGTGGAAGGTGCCTTCTCTTAGGAACTTCTTTTCTTCAACATTCAGTGGATATTTAGAGATCAAGTCATATGATGCTAAAAGGAATCCTCCAGTTCCGCATGCTGGGTCGCAGATAGTTTCACCAGGTTTTGGTCTTATTACATCAACCATCGCTTTTATTAGTGCTCTAGGCGTGAAATACTGGCCAGCTCCACTTTTGATATCCTCTGCATTTTTCTGTAGCAAGCCTTCATAGATTGCCCCCTTTACATCGATACCCATGCCCATCCAGGTCTCTTCCCCTTCGATAAGCATGACAAGCCTCTTTAGTTTTGCCGGGTCTTGAATCTTGTTCTGGGCTTTTCTGAAGATGACTCCGATCATTCCTTTTTCCTTTCCCAGAGATTCTAGAATGTGCCGATAATGTACTTCAAGCTCATCGCCATCCTTTTTTAGAAGACTCTCCCAGTTGAGATCTTTTGGTATCTTTGACTCCCTGTTGAAAGGGGATTTAGTCTGCTCATCATCCATTTTTAAAAATAATAAGTAGGTGAGTTGCTCTACATAATCGCCATAACTAACCCCATCGTCCCTTAGGACATTGCAGTAGTTCCATAGCTTTTGTACGGCAAGTGCTTCGTTACTCATTCTACCAGTTTCTCCTGAACAAGTTTTCCTTTATTTGACTTTTCCATTTTTATTTTTTGTAATAAGATTTCTGCAGGCTCGTCATTTGGATCTTGTGGCACAAGTTTTCCTTCAAAGGCTTTTTTTAGGATACTTTGCCGGAGAATTTTGGATTCTTCTAGCTTAGAGTCGACTGTTTCTTCTATATAGTCTGCAAGGGAGAATAGTTTTTCTATTCTTTCTACTATTACTTTCTGTTCTTCAAGAGGGGGTACGAATAATTCCAAAATTTCAAATTTAGATTTATTAAGAATTGGCAAAGTAGTTGAAGAAGAATTAACTATAATATTCTTTTGAAATTGTGGTGAAATTGAATAGAAGTATACAAATTCTGGAATCACATTCTTAAAGGGTATAATGGCATTTATTTGTTGATTAGAAGCACCTTCTACCCTAGTAAATCCTGTTTTCCCAATTGTGGCACCAATGCAAGTTACTAGAATACTTTTGATTGGTAAAACCCTAGATTTTTCCATACCTTTAAATGATAAACCATCTTCTGAAGTTTTTACATAATAACCTTTATTTAGATCTTTTGGCTTAAAGAATGAACAATCATGGCCATAATATTCATTAATAGATTTACTTGGTGTTGTACCGGTTACAATTTCACCAATATCTTTAACTCTTAGTTCTGACCAACTTTCAGGCAGCACTTTTGAAACTTCTGCGTCTATGTTGATTTTATTAATTAAAGTAATTACGGGCTCAGTTTTATCTTTATTTTCTTCTCTCCATTTCTCAGTGAGTTTTCCTTCCATCGCATATTTCAAAATAGCTTGGCGATACACTTTAAGTTTTGATTTAACTTCTTTCAGAGATTCAACACCTTTATCAAGATTTGTGAAAAGCTCTTCTATTTTGTTTACTATTCTCTGCTGTTCGGCTAGTGGAGAGAGCGGAATATGTATTTTTCGCATTTGCGATTGGTTAAGTTTGTACCTTGTTGTACCTGTAATATAGTTTCTATAATCACAAATATTTAGATAATGGCAAATATAACGATTATTCGCAACATTCCCAACAGCACGTAAAACATGTGCATGATTGTTTACCCATGTTTTGCCTTTTATCAGATAGGATTTATCTTTAGAAAAATCAAGAAATGGTGCACCGTCTTCTCCAAGTAAAATTAATTCTTCGTCAAAAATATATCCCTCAATCCAACCAACTTGTCCAGTTGCACCATAATAAGGATAAAGATCAGATTCGTTTTTATTTTGAATTCTTTCTTCACGTTCTTCTGCATTAATTGGTTTTCTTTGACTATCTAAGATATCAATGCAATTTTCTAGACTCGTCCAAACCCAACCTTTGGGCAATTCTCCGTTCACTTGCTCACCAGTGATTCTTGTAAATCTTTCATTACATTATCAATTTTTCCATCAAAGATTTTGTTAGCTCTAAAAAGTCCTCCCTTATTATGGAATGGGGTCTGCTCAAGATCCTCTTTAGTAATACTCATTGAAGTAGAAATGTGGTCTTTTATCATTCTAAGCCATTCTATCTGCTCCTCAGTAAAAGTAACACCTTGCTTTTTCTTGTTCGAAATCCACTCTTCAAATCTCTTGTCAACAGTATAAGAAAAAGGCTCAAGGATCTTACTCTCTCCAAGCTCAAATCTTAAGAGAGATACAATATCTGTAAGTAGTTTGTGTGGTCCTGCACCCTTTACCTTAGATTTCTCTAGCTTTTCATAAGCTGCCCACAAATTATCAGGTGTAAGGTAGTAAGGTGGCCTTTCTATAGCTTCAGCAAGTTCCTTAATTGCATCATATGTCAAAAATCTTGTTGGGTAGGGATTGCTATAGATAATTTGAAGTGCAGTTAGCTCATCCTTATTTTCCTGAATGAAATTCTTGAAGTTATTTACAATAATTCTTGCCTTCTCAGCTGCCAAATCATCAAAGCCAGCAAATATAATTTCATCCTTACTAATGTTATCAATTATCTGCTCATTTTTCTTTTTTATCTCAATAATTCTAGATCTAAACTTTGGATTATCAAAAGGCTTACTTGCTCTATTTAGAAGCTCTTCGGTAGCCTTGTTTAGCTCTTCTTTAGTGGGCTCACTAGTATTGAACATCTCTTTTGCCTTTTCAATAGTTTTGTCTGGATCAACTGCATCAAGTAGTTCGTTTACTATTTGATTAATATTCTTTCCAGCTATGTTCTGAATTTCTTGTTTCTCCTTTTCATTCATCTGTAAGTCAATTTTTGATAGTCTGCCGGCAAGAGATGTAATCATGTCTCTGTTCTTTTTCCTTAGGGCCATTCCCATAAGTAGTTTTTCCAATGGTACGTTCTTTGCCCTTTCAAGAGGCATTGAATCAGTTTTGTCTGTTTCACAAACGCCAACTGCATCTATAATAACAAAATGAGTTTTAGTATATGCGTCAGGCGTGACACCCCTCAAATCAGTTGGGGAGATAGTTCTTGTACCTCTTCCTTTCATCTGCTCAAAATAAACTCTGGATTTAACATCCCTCATGAACACTAGACACTCTAGTGGTTTGATATCTGTACCAGTTGATATCATATCTACAGTTACAGCAATCCTTGGATTGTAAGAGTTCCTGAAACTACTTATCAGATCTTCTGGTTTTTCTCCCATAGTCCTATAAGTAATTTTTTTACAGAATTCGTCCCCCTGCCCAAACTCTTCCCTTACTATGTTTACTATATCTTCCGCATGCGAATCGTCTTTGGCAAATATTAGTGTCTTTGGTACAGTTTTTCTTCCAGGGAATATCTCAGTAAATACTCTTTCTTTGAATGTTTTTACCACAGCCCTTATCTGGTCTGGTGCAACAACTGACCTATCCAGGTCTCGCCCTTCATACTTGAAATCTTCATCAAGAGACTCCCACCTAACTTGTCTTGTAAGTCTGTCTCTTTTATCAATGTAAAATCCTGCCTCAACAGTGCTACCTTTCTCAGTTATCGCAGTATTAATTCTATAAACATCGTATCCGACATTAACTCCATCTGCAACTGCTCGCTCGTGATTGTACTCCATCACAAGATTCTGATTGAAAAATCCAAGGGTCTGTTTTGAAGGGGTAGCCGTAAGGCCAATAATAAATGAATCAAAATACTCCAAAACCTGCCTCCAAAGATTGTAAATAGACCTGTGACACTCATCAGTTATAATGAAATCAAATGTTTCAATAGGAATAAAAGGATTATAAGAAACATCAACTGGAGCGCCATCAATATCCTGGTCAAAAAGTGACTGCTCTTCTGCTTCTTCTTGCATCTCAATTTCCCCTCTAAGCATTGAATAGACCCTTTGGATAGTTGAAATGCAAACTCTGCTTGCTGGGTCAATTACATTTGAAGAGAGATGCTGGACGTTATAAAGTTCAGTAAACTTTCTCCCATCATCGGGTGTTTTATACTGGCTAAACTCAATCATGGCTTGTTTGCCTAGATTGTTTCTATCTACCAAAAAAAGGACTCTCTTTGCATTTGAGTGCTTTATCAAACGATAAACGAAGCTAATTGCTGTGAAAGTTTTCCCAGAACCTGTTGCCATCTGGATTAATGCACGAGGTCTTGCATCTTTAAATGATCTTTCAAGATTTGTCACAGCTTCAATCTGGCAGTCTCTTAATCCATCAGTTAGTAATATGGGCATCTCTTGTAATTTATTTCTTAATGTCCTTTCATCGGATAGATATTCCCTCAATGTTTCAGCCCTATGGAAAGAGAAAACTCTCCTTGAGCGTGGTCTTGGGTCTCTGAGGTCAACAAACGAAGTTTCTTTTCCAGTGCTATTATATACAAAAGGCAGTGGAGTTCCGTAAGAAGGGATATCATCTGGCAAACCTCCAACATACCTCATCGATTGGTCTGCAACGCCACCAAGTGGAATTCCAACTCTTTTTGCCTCAATGACACCACATGCTTTTCTATCAATAAATAGAAGGTAGTCTGCAAATCCTGTTAGAAGAGGGAACTCTCTTACAGCAACACTTCTTGAAGCACTGAGATCCATCATTTTATAATCCTGAACAACCCAACCACAATCAAAAAGCATCTTGTCAATGTCTTCCCTGGCTCTAGCTTCGTTATCCATTAAAAACAGCCCCATATACCAATAAATTCAATATAATGCATTCTTTTACAAAGTTATAGATATGAAATCCATATTTATTCGATATAATTAAGGAATTTCCCTATAAAAACTTATTTATTGGCGAGAAATCAAATATGTTTAAATATTTGAAACAATATAATTAATCGGGGGGATCAAGATGAAAACAAAGATTGAATTTTCCCTATTTTGCATTATAATTATATTATGTAGTATTTCAGCAGTATCTGCTAAGGTTTTAGTTTTGGATGAGCCAACAGACTATCTAAAGAAGTACCTTTCTAATCAAGAATATGAAGTAGTTCAAATTCCAGAATCAGGCCAGATAAAATTAGAAGAAAATAATTACTTCAATAACTTCGAGGCCGTTTACATAAGTGAAAAAATCTTTAGTGAGTTGAAGGAGCCAAACATAATCATTAATCGTAAGAAGGATCCTGGATTTGGATACATCACTGTTGTCGAAGGAAGGCCAGACAATGGAGTAATTTCACAAAAGACTAAAGTCAAATTACAGAGGGCATACTCTAGGAATATTCCACTTTACGGCTACACTCCAACAAACATTGCAAGAATCGCCTTTATTGATACAAAGGTAGAAAAAGATAAGAGATTCGACATTGGAATTGACCACCCGCGAACTCCTGTTTATTACAAGATAAATGATCCGACATGTGCTACAATTCCAGTCTGGGAGATATGCTGGGAATATACACAAAGAAGATAATTTATTTTTATCTATTCTTTTTTAGAAAGAAGATAAACCCCTATACACAGGATAAGTATACCTGCTATTTGCATTGGCGTCACAAGTTCTCCAAGAACTAGAAATCCTAGAAGTGCAGCAAAGAAAGGTGTTGATAACTCCAAAGCGCCAGCTTGGGCAGCTTTTACTCTTTTGAGTCCTTCATAGTATAATATGTAACCGACTCCAACTATAATCCCAATTATTATCTGATTTACACTTCCAAATTGAAACTCTGATATGAATAGTAAATATACTGAAAAGAATATCGCAGCAATTAAAAATCTGTAAAACGTGATTATTCCGCAATTCATAGTCTTTAGGTATTTTCTTGCTACTATTCCAGTTGTGGCCCAGGATAAAGTTGCGCCAACTACCAAAAGGTCCCCAACAGTTCCTATCCTTAAGACAAGAAGATTCTGCAAAGTTTGGGTAGTTACAAGCAGCGCCCCAATTATCATTATGAATATCCCTGCATAGTCATACTTTGAATGTTTTTCATCTTTCAAAATAAAATACCCGATCAATATAATAAAAATCGGCTGGAGATGCCCTATCAAAACTGCGTTTAGTACAGGAATTCTTGTGAGTGCAATATAGAATAATAGATCCGCAACAAGCGTTCCAACAACAGCGATATAAAATATTACAGAAAACTCTTTCTTTGAAATCTTGATATTTCTCCCATTTGTAGTAAGGGCGTAAATCAAAGCAACAATCGTAACAAATATAGCTCTGAATGTTGATGTCTGGACAACACTAGAATTAGCATAAGCAAGTTTTGCAAATATGGGCTCTATTGCCCACATGACGCTTGCACCAACTATTGCCAGAACTCCTATTTGCTTTTTGTCCATTGGAGTGGTATAAAGTAAATGTTTTAAAAGAGTTCCTATTTACTTACTTTCTACCAAAAAGAAGTTCTAGGATGTCTTTGTAGATTGGAACCTCTTCTTCCTCTTCATTTGAAAGAGAATATGTTTCTTCATAGATTTCGTTGTCTTCAGTCTTTTTCTTAGCCTCTTCTCTTTCTTCTAATTCCTCACTTTCCTTAAGTTTTTTTAAAGCAAGATAAGTCAAAGCTCCAAAAGTTCCAATGCCTGCCAGGAGTATTTTATCTTCATCGTCCATACAATCAATAACTGGATATCAAAGAATAAAAAGTTATTTGTTATACTTTATTATTTGATTTTAGTTTAGCGATATCCTCATTTTTGCCTATGATAGCAAGAGAGCTATTTTCAGTTATGGTAAAGCTTCCTCCAGGGATCAAATGAAATGGCCCCTTTGGCCCTTCCTTTACCGCTATGACCTGGACTCCATAATTATCATCCAATTTTAGCTCGCCAAGGGTCTTCCCCACATACTCTTTTGGGGCTTTTAATTCAAAGATTTTATAGTCAGGTTCGACAGGAAGCCAATTTATAAGGTTTGGAGTTGTTAAGGTTTCAGCAAGTTCAATTGCAACATCTTTTTCAGGGTATATGATCTTTGTAGCTCCAACTAGCTCCAAAATACGGCCATGGTCCTCATTTATCGCCTTTGCGACTATCTTTTCAACACCCAGATCCTTTAGGTATAAAGTAATCATTACACTAGCTTCAATGTTGTCTCTCATACATACTATGGCAGCATCGATAGATTTATCCACAAATTCTGTTAGCACCTTCTTATCTGTTGCATCTGCTACAATTGCTTGTGTAACTAGATCTTTAATCTGCTCAACTTTTCTTTCCGATTCATCTAGAACTAGCACTTGATTTCCTAGTTTGTGGAGGGCAGTTGCAACATTTACCCCAAAATTTCCAAGACCAATAACTACAAACTGTTTCATTAAATCACTTCTCTTATCCAACAAAGATATCTGCCTTTGGATATTTAAAAGATATTTCCTTCTGTTTGCCCAATAGTGAAAATCCTATGGCCAGTGGCCCTATCCTGCCTATGAGCATGAGGGATATGATAACTATTTTCCCAACTGAACTAAGGTACGGTGTTATCCCAAGAGAAAGCCCAACAGTACCAAGAGCTGAAACTACTTCAAAAAGAAGCTCAATGAAAGTAAATTTTTCGCTGAAAAGTAATATGAGAAGAGCAACGACAATAAAGATCAAGGATGTTATAAAGATCCCAAATGACTTTTCCATTTTTTCAGAAGCTATTACTCGCTTGAAGATATTTACATCCTTTTTACCTTTCAAAAGGTAATAAGTGAATAAAATCAATACTCCAAAAGTGCTTGTCTTGATACCCCCTCCAGTTCCTCCAGAAGAGGCCCCTATGAACATCAAGATCATCATAATAAAAAGACTTGGTAATCCCATAATGGAAATATCAACGCTATTGAATCCAGTTGTAGTTGAAGAGGATATTGACTGAAACATAGAAGCCATTAAAGATCCGCCTTCTGATAAAAATATAATGGCAAATCCAATCAATATTAAGACTGCAGTAAGTAAAAAGCTAAATTTGGTATAGACAGAGAGTTTCTCCTGTTCTTTATTATATGAAGCTTTCCCAAATCTTAGGACGTCATAGATAACAAAAAATCCTATTGCACCAAGTATACATAGAATACTGATTGTTACATTAAGTAAGATACTGTTTTGATATCCGATAAATCCATCTTTAAATAAAGAAAATCCTGCAGTGCAGAATGCTGAAACAGAGTGAAAAATCCCCAGATATAATCCTTTAATAAATCCAAAATCCCTTGACCAATAAACTGAAAGAACTAAGGCGCCCAAAGCCTCAATGGTGAATGTAATTATTGTTATTACTTTGACAAACCAAACCATATCTAATGTCGTGGGTCTCTTAACAGATTCTCTTAATAACATTCTATCTGTGATGGAAATTTTACCCCCAAGCCCCAAGACCATCAGTGTAACTCCAATCATATACCCAAGTGCACCAATCTGGAAAAGTAACATAATCACTGTTTGACCAAAAATTGAGTAGTAACTGCCTGTGTCTTCAACTATAAGGCCAGTTGTTGTAGATGCGGAAGTAGACGTGAAGAGAGCATCAATGTATCTTTGAGACATACCTGATGAAGATGATATAGGAAGAGAAAGCAAAAGTGAACCAATAATGGATATAGAAAGATAACCTATTACAAGCAATTGAATTGGAGTAAGATAATCCCATATTTTCCCTAAATTGAATTTATTCATCTAATTTTTAATGATTTATTTTCTTTTATATATATTTCTTTATCTTATTTGACCTGATTAAGATTAGATTTATATTAACTGAAAATAAATTTTAGGTGGTGGGTGTATGGATCTAATTTTGAGAAACGCTAGATTAAGTGATAACAATTACCTAGTTGATATTGGGATTAACGGTGGGAAATTTTCAGAGATAAAGAAGAGTATAAGTGCAAAAGGCGATGAAGAAATTGACCTACAAGGGCGATTTGTTTCTCCACCTTTAGTTGAAATTCATGTCCACATGGATGCAGCTCTTACTGTAGGCGAACCAAGATTTAATCTTGGGGGCTCCCTTTTAGAGGGAATTGAAATATGGGCAGAAAGAAAAAAGAGCCTAACTAAAGAAGATGTAAAGAGTAGAGTGAGAAAAGCACTGAAATGGGAGCTTGCAAATGGCGTAACAAGAGTGAGGACTCATGTAGATGTATGTGATCCTTCTTTAAATGCATTCAAAGCAATTTTAGATTTAAAAGAAGAGTTCAAAGATTATATTGATTTACAGATAGTAGCCTTCCCACAAGAAGGAATCTTTTCCTACCCAGATGGGGAGGAGCTTATGAGGAAAGCCATGGAAAAAGGAGCAGATGTAGTTGGCGGAATACCCCACTATGAGTGGACAAGAGAAGATGGTGTAAAGGATGCTACATTTGCTGTTTCTCTAGGAAAAGAAGTTGGGAAAATGGTTGACCTTCACATAGATGAAACTGATGATGATCACTCAAGATTTGTAGAAGTTTTAGCTGCAGAAACAATAAAGAACAATTATCAAGGAAAAGTTACGGCTAGCCACACAACAGCAATGCATTCTTATAACAATGCTTATGCCTTCAAACTTCTTGGATGGATTAAGAGGGCAGAGTTAAATATGGTGACAAATCCTCTCGATAATTCTGTTCTGCAGGCTAGATTTGACACATATCCAAAAAGAAGAGGCCATACCCGAGTAAAAGAAATGGATTCAATGGGAATTAACGTTTGCGTCGCTGATGACTCTATAATGGACCCTTGGTACCCTCTGGGTCTTGGAGATCCACTCCAGGCAGCATTTGTCTTTGTCCATTATGGGCAGATGTCCGGATACAATGAAATGATGAGATTAATTGAGATGATTACAACAAATCCCGCTAAAGCATTTGGAGCAACAGATTACGGGATTAAAATTGGAAATCCTGCTGATCTAGTAGTTTTTGATGCACCAACAGCAATTGATACAATAAGGCTAGTTGCCAGAAGATATCTTGTCATTAAGAACGGAAAAGTAATCGTACGAACAAAGCCATATGAGACAAATATTCTCTTAAAAGGTAAGGAAGAGAAAATAAACTTTATTAAATAATATTGATTATTAATTAGAATTAAAAATTATTGACTTTTTATTATTTTTTCTTTAAAGTATTACCATAACCTATTTTAACTGAATGTCAGTAAAATAATAGTATTTCAAAAATAAGAATAGAGTGGAGGTTTTAAAATAGAAGAAAAAAATAAGAAAAAACTGACTACAGTTGCAGGTGCACCTGTGCCTGATAATCAAAACTCTATGACTGCCGGCCAGAGAGGTCCCATCTTACTCCAAGACGTCTGGTATCTTGAAAAGCTTGCCCACTTTGACCGGGAAGTAATACCTGAGAGAAGGATGCATGCAAAAGGTTCTGGTGCGTATGGCACTTTTACTGTAACTCATGACATAACAAGATACACAAAAGCAAAAATTTTCTCAGAGATTGGGAAGAAGACTGACCTGTTTGCCCGTTTTTCAACAGTTGCAGGTGAAAGAGGCGCTGCAGATGCAGAACGTGATATACGTGGATTTGCCTTGAAGTTCTATACAGAAGAAGGTAACTGGGACCTTGTTGGGAACAACACTCCCGTATTTTTCCTTAGAGATCCACTAAAATTCCCAGATTTAAATCACGTAGTAAAGCGTGACCCTCGTACTAATATGAGAAGTGCAAAGAACAACTGGGACTTTTGGACATCTCTCCCTGAAGCATTACATCAAGTCACAATCACTATGAGCGATAGGGGGATTCCTGTATCTTATAGACACATGCACGGTTTTGGCAGCCATACTTTCAGCATGATTAATGCTAAGAATGAGCGGGTATGGGTCAAATTCCATTTTACCACTCAACAAGGAATTAAAAACTTGACAGATGCAGAAGCCGAAGCTATAATTGGTAAGGATCGTGAAAGTCATCAGCGTGACCTTTATGAGAGCATTGAGCGAGGGGATTTCCCTAAATGGAAGATGTATATCCAAGTAATGACTGAAGAACAGGCAAATAATATGCCATATAATCCTTTCGATTTAACAAAGATATGGTATAAGAAAGACTTTCCACTGATCGAAGTTGGGTATTTTGAATTAAACAAAAACCCTGACAACTACTTTGCAGAAGTTGAACAAGCAGCATTTAATCCAGCAAATGTTGTTCCAGGGATAGGATTTTCTCCAGATAGAATGCTTCAAGGTAGGTTGTTCTCTTATGGAGATGCACAACGTTACAGGCTCGGAGTTAATCACCACCAGATACCGGTAAATGCACCTAGATGCCCCGTAAACAGTTACCATAGAGATGGGCAAATGAGGGTAAACAATAACGCAGGAAGCACAATTGGCTATGAACCCAATAGCTATGGGGAATGGCAGGAGCAGCCAGAGTTTAGAGACCCGCCTCTTCCAATAACTGGTCCAGCAGACAATTGGAATTTTAGAGAAGACGACGATGATTACTACACTCAGCCTCGGCTCTTGTTTAGATTAATGACTCCAGAACAGCAAAAAGCATTATTTGAAAATACTGCACGTGCTATGGGAGACGCTCCAAAATTTGTCAAAATCAGGCACATTGGAAACTGTCTTAAAGCTGACCCTGCTTATGGAAAGGGAGTGGCCGATGCTTTAGGGATTTCACTAGACGAAGTTAAATAAATAATTTAGGAAGTATGTTTTGAAGGGATGGGTTATCTCAACCCTTCATTTATTAAAAAAGGAAAATAGAAATCATGATAACAAACTCAGTCAAAAAATACGCATTAATTTTTACAGGATCTACCTCCTTAGCTTTAGGGATTGTGGGGATTTTTGTTCCGGTTTTACCTACAACACCTTTCTTGTTACTTAGTTCATTTTGCTATATTCGCAGTTCAAAGCGCCTGCACGATTGGTTAATTAATCATAAATTATTTGGCTCATTTATCTATAATTATATCAATTATGGGGCAGTTAAAAGGGGAACAAAGATTGGGAGTTTGATATTTTTATGGGCTATGATTGGCAGTTCAATATATTTGTTACAAAATTTTCATTTGGGAATTCTTCTTTTAAGTATAGGTTTTGGGGTTAGTATACATATTTTAACTCTAAAGACTTTGAAAAATCTTAACTAGATAAAATTGATTAACAATTGACTATTTGCGATATTTTCAAAGACAATCAAAAAGTTTAATAAACCACTTCTAAAAAAAATTTTGGATGTCTCCTGATTTAAAATCTAAGTATTCTACCATTGCAGATAATGGAAGTTCAATTGAAGTTTTGGACTATTTGTACGAACTATACGATAGCATTCCTATACCTTCAGTTATTATTAATCAAGAATATATTATTCATGAAGTAAGCCAACAATTTTTGGATACCTTTGATTACGAAAGGAATGAAGTAATCGGAAAGAGTTTTTTAGAGTTTATATGCCTAGAAAATAAGAGTCTCTTCTTAAATTCAGTAAAAAAACTAGAAACTTTTGATAGTATTTTTGGTATAGAATTTCAAATACTCAAAAAAAGCAAATCAAAAATTGACGTTTGTTTTTCTGCAAGGATTGGTAATAAGTATGGCGAGGAGACTCCCGATATTTTTTGTATAATAGAAGATATCTCTTATCGAAGAGCGTATGAAAGAAATCTAGAATTAAAAAATCTAGAAATGTCTTTGCTTTTAGATAATATAGGGGCCCATATTTGGTATCTAAAGGATAAAGAAACATATGGGATAGTAAATAAATCACATGCTGATTTTTTAGGGCATAGTAAAGAATACTTAGAAAATAGAAATCTTAATGATTTTTTACCTAATGATGTCGCTGAAATCTGCATAAAAGGTAACAACGAAGTCTTTTCTCAAAGAAAGACAATTCACGCAGAGGAATGGGCACCTGATGCTAGAGGAAACAAAAGATTACTTAAGATTACTAAAACCCCTCTTTTAAATTCCCATGGTGATGTCGAGTATGTTGTATGCATCGGGTTAGATATAACCGATAAAAGAAAGTCAGAAGAACAACTTAAAGAAAGTCAGCAGAGGATAAGATGCCTATTTGAAGGTTCAATGGATGCAATTTGGGCTTCAAAAATAGATGGAACCATAATTGAAGCAAACAAAGCTGCATCAGATCTTTTAGGGTGTGCACTTGATGAACTTATTGGATCCAAAATAACTGAGTTTTATGTAAATCCAAAAGAAAGAGATGAATTTAGAAAGGAAGTTGAACAAAAAAAATCGGTAAGAGATTATGAAGTAAAACTGAAAAGAAAAGATGGAAAAGAAATAGATTGTTTATTCTCTTCCTCACTTTGGTCAAATTCAAAAAATGAAGTCCTTGGCTACATCGGAATTGTTCATGACATTACTAATAGAAAAAGGGCTAATAAGGAGATTATAGACTCAAAACATCTATTACAAAATATAGTTGATTCCTTACCAGATCCAACTTTTTCTATAGATATCGATAGAAAAGTACTATCTTGGAATAAAAAGATAGAAGAGATGACGGGCATAAAATCTCAAGATATTTTAGGAAAAAATAATTATGAATATGCAATGCCTTTCTATGGAGAGCGCCGCCCAGCATTAGTCGATTTGGTATTGGATCCTCAAATAGAGTTCGAAGGAAATTATGATTTTTTGACTAAGGATGGAGATACAATTGAAGGTGAAACTAAAGTTTTCAATACAAAAGGAGAAAAGTTTTATGTGTGGGCCAAGGCGACTGTACTCCACGATTCCAGTGGCAATATTATTGGAGCAATTGAAACTATTAGGGATATAACTGAAGCAAAATTAGCCCAAGACGAACTAAAGAAAGTTTACATGGCGATAGATCAAGGCCCTGGCATAGTTGTAATAACAGATATAGAGGGAAAAATAGAATATGTGAATCCTAAGTTTAGTGAAGTTACTGGATACACAAATCAAGAGATAATCGGTGAAAACCTTAGGGTGCTAAAGTCAAATTTCTTACCTCCTGAATTTTATTCAAGTCTTTGGGACACAATCTCATCGGGCTCAACATGGAAAGGGGAATTCCATAATAGAAAGAAGGATGGCGAATATTACTGGGAATATGCAACAATATCTCCGGTAAGAAATGAGAAAGGTGAAATTACAAATTACATAAAAGTCTCTGAAGATATTACCATGAAGAAGAAGGTCAAGAAGCAAATTGATGAGAATATAGAATATTTTGCACACTTAATTGATCACATAAGAAATCCTTTGGCCATCTTAAGCGGATTTATTCAGGTAAAAGTTGAAGAAGGAGAAACAAAGGAAAGATTACTAAGACAAGTTGATAGGATAGAAGAAATCATAAAGATGTTGGATAAAGGCTGGATGGATACAGAGGATACAAAAAAGTTTTTGAAAAAATATGGATGATTATTTCCTATTATGTTTTCCCAAGAGTGCATTCGTATATCTTTCCAGTTATGACTTCTGTGTTAACTAATAGATCAACTAGCGGGAATAGATCTTTCGGATATAATTTTCTTTTTAGTAGTTGGCCTTCCATCATCTTTTCTTCTATTTTTTCTATAGGAGTGTCAGTTCTTCTTGATTGTATCTCTATCTCTTTTTCATGTCTTTCTGTGAAAACATAAGTGGGGGATAATCCGTTGACCTTTATGTTGTATTTTGCAGCTTCATATGCGGAGTACCTTATTAGAGCTTCAAGTCCTGCCTTCGCTATACCGTATGGAGCTTTGTTATGTGATATATCTTTTGAAGAAGAAGAAACAAAATGCAGAATATTTCCTCCAGATTCTTTATTTCTTTTCATGTATTTGATTGATTCTTTTGTCAGCATAAAAGCAGTTTTTAGATTTGTATCTATGACTTTTGCGTACTCTTCCATGGGGAACTCTTCAATTGGATGAGAATATAGACTTCCCCCTATAGCATTGATAATTACATCTATCCGACCATATTCATCATTGATGTAACTAAAAAGGAATTTTATGTTGTCTTCCGAGTTTAGGTCCATAGGCATGTAATTGAATTTATCATCTTCTTTTATCCTTGTAAAATCCTGAAGATTTTTTCTTCCGCTTCCTATTAGAATTTTAACATTTCTATTCAAATGTTCGAGAAGAGGTTTACCAATGCCCCCACTAGCCCCCGTTAACAAAACTATCTTTTCTGAGAGTTCCATAATCGTGATTATTGCTTTTTTGAATTAAATAATTATCTGATTAATTTGTATTTATATCCAATAATACCAATAGATTTATATAGTATTAGTTAACTATATTGATTAGCAATAATAATTAGTACTTTGAGAGGATTATTATGGAAGATGTTAAGGTTGTAGTCTTTGGGAAGGAAAATGCCGGTAAGAGTACCTTAATTAAAGCCATAGAACACGATGCAATAAACATTGATAAAAAAGACACTACAGTTTCTATGGATTATGGAAGGGCTGTTGTTGGCGGGAAAAAAATCCATTTTTATGGAACGCCAGGACAGGAAAGATTTGACTTTATGAGGGACATACTGTCAAAGGGTGCTAATATAGGAATAATGGTTTTGGATTCGACAATGAATATCTCAGAGATGGACATTAATCTTTTGCAGGAATTAAAACATAAAGGCATACCTTGTCTTATATTTTTGAATAAGAGCGATATTGCCGATACAGAAGCAATAAGAAAGAAGTTTAATGGATTCCCAGTCATATCAGGATCTGCAAAGATGGGAAATGGAGTAAACGAGCTTATACATTCTCTAGTAACTCTTGCTTAAAATCCCAATAACCTTTTAAATTTATTAAAACAATCTCTAATATATGAAAGACAGCCATCTCTTGCCTCTTTTAACATTAGCTAAAAAAGGTAAGATCAAAGGGTCTGTTTATATCTCTTCAAAGGATCTTGGAAAAGAGCTTGGAGTCTCTCAGCAGACTGCTTCAAGATGGTTAAAAGAACTTGAATCTTTGGGTGCAATAGAGAGAGAACTTGTAAAAGGAGGCCAGACAATTACGATTACAGAACAAGGGCGAAATTATCTTAAGACTTTCTATGTGGACCTATGTGGATTATTCAACAAAAAGAATGATGAACTTAATATTGAGGGAACAATTATTTCTGGAATTGGAGAGGGAAAGTATTATGTTTCTAGACCTTTCTATAAAAAGCAGTTTGAGGTAGGCCTTGGTTTTAGTCCCTATCCAGGAACCCTAAATATCAAGCTTACAGATGAAACTGACATATTACTTAGAAAATTCCTTGACAGATATCCTTCTGTTATTCTAAAATCAGGTACTGATGAAGGAAGGTCTTTTGGCCACGTTAGGTGTTACAAAGCATTGATTGACGGTAAGGTAGAAGGAGCAGTCATAATACCTTTGAGAACTCATCACCCGCATAATGTCGTTGAAATAATATCTCCTAAAAATCTTAAAGAAACTTTAAAGAAAAAAGATGGAGAACTAGTTAGGATTACAATTGAGGTATAATTTATGAGGATTGTTTTAAAGATTGGTGGATCTATTGTTTTTTCTGATAAAATTGACGTTGAACTTGTAAAGAGTGTTTCTAAACAAATAATTTCATTATCAAAGAATCATGAATTTTTGATTGTAGTTGGCGGGGGAACAATAGCCAGGGAATATATTGGTGCTTTAAAATCCATAGGAAAGGATGACACGTTCCTTGACTTTATAGGCATGGAAGTTGCTAAATTGAATGCCTCTCTCTTCATGGGCTCATTAGGCGAAAAAGCACCAGTTGAAATCTCAAATGATTTTAAAGATGCACTTTCCACATTGTATTTGGGAAAGATCCCGCTGCTTGGTGGAACACATCCAGGCCACACCACAGATGCTGTTTCGTCAATGCTTGCTGAGTTTGCAGGTGCAGACTTATTCCTAAGATTTACAAACGTGGACGGAGTATATGATAAGGATCCAAGAAAGTATAAAGATGCAAAGAAGCTTGGAAAAATCTCACATGAAACGTTACTTGAAATAGTTGAAGGAACAAAAGCAGAGGCCGGTGTAAATACCGTAATTGACCCCTTAGCAGCAAAAATATTGAAAAGATCAAAAATAAAAACAATTGTTTGTGGAAAGGAAGAACTTAAGGATATTAAGGCAGTTATAGAGGGAAAACATAAAGGGACAGAGATATCCTAATTGTTAGATCGCCATGATAGGTGCTAGAGTCTCTAGGTCAGAAGGGGAAAAGCATAGAAAAACTCTTTTAGATATGGGAGTTCTTGATATTAATTATAAAATTGCTTACGATGGAGACTATATAATATTTCCCTTAAAGGAAGAAATAAGTGGCTATACTATTGTCGAATACAATTTTTTACCCCGTGAAAAAAGAAAGAGTTCACTGAGAGAAATACTCTCCAATAAAGTCCCTGAATCTTATCTTTTCAAACTAAGAGCATTTGATGCTATAGGTAATATAGCTTTGATTCAGCTAAGTGATGAACTAATCCCTTACCAAAAAATAATAGGGGATGCTCTTTTAGAATTAAATCCTTTCATCAAAGCAGTTTTTAGGAAGGATAGCATTGAGGGCGAGTACAGGGTTCCCAAATTAGAGTTAATTGCTGGAGAAAACATCACTGAATCGGTATATCTAGAGTTTGGGGTAAGGATTTTACTTGATGTTTCTAAGGTATATTTCTCCCCAAGACTATCTGAAGAAAGAAAAAGAATAGCATCACTTGTCAAAAAAGATGAAATAGTCTTAGATATGTTCTGTGGGGTGGGCCCATTCTCGCTAATGATAGCGAAAAAATCAGAGCCCAAGAAGATATATGCTATTGATATAAATGAAACGGCCATATACTACCTAAAAAAGAACATTGCACTAAATAAAACTTACAATATAATTCCGATTCATGGGGATTCAAGAATGGAAATTAAGAATATTGAACGTCCAGACAGGGTAATTATGAATCTTCCCCACTCATCATTTGAGTTTCTTCCAGATGTATTCTCAACCTACAAAAGTTCAATAGTGCACTTCTATTCAGTGTCAGAGAATATCAATCTTGTAAAGAAGAAGATACTTGAAGAGTCGAAAAAACACAATAAAAGTGTAGAGTTTCTTTTTGAAAGAACTGTAAAAAGTTATTCCCCTAATACAGACATTTACTGCATAGATTTTACCTTTTCATAGATTGTTACTTTCATTTCTTTTCCTTTTATAAGAGACTCGATTAAATTTCTATCAATGTCGATTGAAGCTTTGCTTGATCCTATTGCATAAGTTCTACTAGATACAAATGAAGAAGTTCTTATGACTAGTTCTTTTTCATCACTTATCTCATGATTTTTTGGGATTGTAGCTTCGAATGTATCTTCTATTCCCTCTACATTTATTACAAAAATTAATCTTCCGCTTAATTTATTGAGTTCTCTGATATTGTGATTTGAAGATACGCCTAATATACAGTCGCCATTGCCTGAGATATGATCCTCTTTTGTGAACTCTAAAGTGCTTCTGTGCTCAGCAGTTATTTTTGGATGGCCCTTAGCTGTAAAGGAAATCATATTCGAAAAAAAACCTTTAATCTTAAAAGCGTTGCTTTAAAATTTTTATCGTGGAAGATTATATTATTGGATTAAAGAAACTGTCAACTAAATTAGGAATTGATGAGTTTATTGAATTTGACCCATCTTTATTGATCCCTGAAGAAAGGATTAGGAAGTATTGTTACGAGAATATATGTGGGAACTATGGAAAACATTACATGTGCCCCCCGCTTATAGGAACAGTTGAAGAAATCAAATCTAAACTAAATCTCTACAACAAAGCTATTCTTGTGAGGTATTCAGAAGAAGTAGATGTAAAAAATGATAGAAAGAAAGTTAAAAGATCTAAAATTGACTTCCACAAGATAATACTGGAGATAGAAAATTTCCTATCTCAAGGAGGAATTGAGTCATGGGGATTGGTAGGTGGTAGTTGTTCTTTTTGCATTGAGTGCAAAGCCATAACTAATAGGCCTTGCAAACATCCTCATAAGGCAAGACCCTCTCTAGAATCACTTGGGATAGATGTACAAAAACTTCTTGATAATTTTGGCCTTGACAATAAATTTTATCCTGATAAGATAGTTTGGACTGGCTGTATACTACTAAAAGAAAACACAACAAGATAAGCTTAAATATTGGTATATATTAAATTATTTCCATGAAAAAAATGTATTTGGTACTTTTTGTGACTCTTATTTTAATTTTCTCTAATTTTCTTGCCGTATCCTCTCTTACAAATCAACAGAAGAATCAAGTGGCACAAGATTTTTTCAGTACGGGTGCAAGTTTAATGAGGGCAGAAGATTTTCTAAAGGCCAAAGATTTTTTTATATATTCTCAAAATGAAGCTTTAAACGCAGGTAACAATTACCTGGCCTACACTGCAAATGAGCGGATTAAGGATTGTAATAATATTTTAGGTTTAGATTCCAATGATCATACATTAAATAAAACTCTTATGTCAAAGGAATTAATTTTACCTTCTACCTCTGGAGCTTCTGACTATAAAAGAAATGTTACTTTGAATGTATACTCTTACAAAAAACATGATTTCATTTCTTTTTATGTTTCACAGGGTCAGACTATACAATTCAGTTATAAGGTAACAAAAGGGGATGTGTCGATATATTTTATGGATAAGAACAGTTTTAACAGATTTAAAAATGCCAGTTACTTCACATATGATCTTAGCATTGGTGGAATTGAACTCCCATCTAACGTTGGTGTGGACTACAGCCAAACTTACACAGTTCCTGAAAGTGGCGAATGGTATCTTCTTTTAGTAACAAATTCTTCCGAAGCTGGAGAACTACAGATTGATATCTTATAATAATAAATAATTTAAACTTCTTTTAATTTCTTCAATACGATGAAGATTATATTTCTTGGAACATCAGCATCTAAGCCAACTTCGGAGAGAAATCCCTCTTCTGTAGCTCTGCAATACAATAATGGGGAGTTCATGCTTTTTGATTGTGGCGAGGGAACACAGAGGCAGATGATAAAGAAAGTTTCTCCAATGAAGGTATCTAAAATCTTTATCACTCACCTTCATGCAGACCACATAATTGGTCTTGTTGGATTGATTCAATCTATGAAGCTAAACGGAAGAACGCAACTACTAGAAATATTTATACCAAAAGACACTATAGAATATATGGTGCAACTATTTTCTATACCTTATTTTTCTGCAGATTTTGAAATCCACGTCATAGAAGTCTTTGATGAAAAGATTGAATTTGACGGTTACTGGATACGGCCATTTCCAGTATCTCACGGGGTTCCTGCAATTGGGTATATTTTTGGAGTAAATGATTCAAGAGGGAAATTTAACAAGAAACTTTGTGATGAACTTGGTATTAAAGGAGAGATGTTTGCCCTACTTGAAAAAAATGGCAAGATAGAAGTCAATGGAAGGGAAATCTCAATCGATGAAGTTACGGGGAAAACAAAGAAAGGAAAAAAGATTGTTTATACGGGAGATACTGAAAAACTTGAAGTTTTTCCAGAGGAAGCATATCATTGCGATGTTTTAATTCATGAGTCAACTTTTATTTCTCAAGAGGATAAAAAAGAGACATACCATTCTACTGTTAAAGAAGCATGTGAAGTTTCTCAACTCCTTTCTGCGAAAAAACTTGTTTTGACACACATAAGCCAGAGGTATGAGACAAAAGAAGTTATTGAAGAATCGAAAAAATACTGTGAAAACGCAATAGTTGCTGAAGATTTTCTAGAAATTAATTTATAATTTAGTTGTTCCTACTCTGACATATGCCCACTTTTAAAATATATTATTTATTTTAGTTATTGGTCACCATTATTGATAACTAATATTTCCAAAAAGTTTATATAGTATTGTAATATTCCTTGGCATACAATGTATAACAAGGAGGTAATAATACGTTATCAATGAAAAAAACAATATCAATGCTTATGGCGCTTTCTTTAGTTATGCCCATCATTTTGGTATCTTCAGTATGGGCTTCTGGAGGCGCAGCAGATGACTCAGCAATATGTAACAAAGGCAGCACAGTTTTAATTGATGTCTTAGCCAATGATACGGGATTGACACAAATAGGCCCTATTAGTCAACCAATGCACGGAAAGGCAGTTTTAGAGAATGGTAAGATAAGATACACTCCTGATCCAACTTGGTATGGAATTGACACATTTACATACTCTGCCACAACAGCTAAAGACACAGCATTATTTTGCACTGAAACTGGACATTATTATGAATATGTCTCAGGCACTCTTTCTTGGAGCGATGCAAACACGACCGCATCAACAAGAAATTTCTATGGATTGAAGGGATACCTTGTAACAATTACTTCTGAAAAAGAAAATATTTTTGTTACTTCTTTAGTACCCGAAGATTATTCAGGATGGATGGGCGCTACTGATGATCCCAACCTAACTGGGGATACAGAAGATACTTGGTATTGGGCCACAGGTCCAGAAGCAGGTACTAAATTTTTCTATGGAAGATACCCCGATATTGGACCTGAATGTTATGTCTACTGCAATTGGAATTCTGGAGAACCAAATGGGGCTAATGGAGGAGAGAGTTACGGAGAATTTTATTATTCTGGATTCTGGAACGATCTTCTTGTGGATTCTAGCGAAGCTGAGGGATATCTAGTAGAATATGGTGGAATGCCAAATGATGTATCAACTCTACCAACAGCAACTGTAAAAGTAGTTGTGTTAAATAATTCTACATTACCGATACACGCAGAATTAAAGGCTTCTTACAACAACAGAGTAAAAACAGTTAATTCTCTACAGACACAGATATTAAATAAGCTACCGGCAGGATGCAAGCAGAGCGGAGTTTCAAGTGCAGGATGCAGTGTTCCTGACAATGTAAAAACAATGTGGACTCAATCAGAACAATATATCGAGAATGCCAAGAAAACAGGAAACATGATCAAAGCAGTAAACGACCTTAAAAAAGCAAAGGAACTCTTAGAGCAAATATTAACAAAAATATAATATTAAATTTTTTATAATTTTATTTAATATCTAATATTTTCAATATACT
>JABLXD010000005.1 GCA_013178285.1 Methanofastidiosum sp. | reverse complement strand
CTATCCAGTCTTTTGTAAAATTCAGCATCGTTAGAAAGAGTTTCTGAGAAAAATCCGTGCTCTTGGCACTCTTTTTCCATTATAATATGGCCTCGAATCTCTTTGATATCTGCTTTGATTTTTTTTTGGCAAACGGGGCATATTGAGTCTGTAGTACGTATAAGTTCAGAAGACAATTAAGCACCTTATGAAAAGGAAATAAAATTATTTAAAAAATTATCTCTTAAACAAATATAAAACAAATATAATTACTGCAATAATCCCAACTATGGATAAAAACAGGAAAAAATAGAACAAAAAAGGAGTTTTAGGTTCTGGAGATTCAATAATCTCGTTTGTGATTACAGAGTCATTGGATTCCAAGATCTCTTCTTTTTCAATTATAGTTATCTTAATGTCTTTATATGCCATCCCTTCATTGCCTGAAATATCGCTAAATTTTGCCAAAATTATGGGATTTAAAAACACATCAGAACTATTCTCGTCAATTGTAATAAATAGCCCTTTAGAAATTTCATTTCCTGGGTTAAGATAAGCTATTTCTATTGTTTCATCAGATGGTATATCTCCTCTAATCTCAACTTTGATATCCCTCATCTGCACATTTCCAATATTTTCTATTGTAAATGGCACTTCTAGAGTGTCTCCCTTATAGGCAGTGAACTCATCCATGTCTAATTTTAAGACAGCTTCAGCCCTTTTTTCAGTAAGGGCCATCGTAACTTGTTTTTCTAAATAAAAGGGCCTGCAGCCGCCTCTACATGCACCCTTCCCACATTTTAGAATAATGTTAAATCTTGCTTCACTTAATGGAAAATCTTCTTTGAAAGAGAGGACAAAAGTTTCTTTGAAACTATCCCCCGGTTCAACTATTGAAAACTTAAAAGGATTATTTTGGTAATCTCTATCGGACTGGATAAAAGACCCATATTTTTTCATAAATGATTCTTCAATTATTATAGTCCCATCCCAAAGCCTATCATTTGATTGATTTATTATTTCAAATGTGATCCTTACTTCTTTGCCTTTTTCAGAATTTGTAGGGTAAGACAATGAAAGGTCAACATACTCTGCCATCACAGGCTGGACAATATAGCATAGGATTAAAACCAATATAATTAATCTCTTCACTAAATCACAATAAATTTTCTTGTTTATCCAATTTAAATTTAACGAATATTTATTTATTAGAAAGGTGCCAAACTATAATAACCTTTTTAAATGTATTAATTCTCATCTCTTTAAATGGTGAGTTTTTATGGATGACGGTCATAAAATAGGGCTTGTTTTTGCTTTAACTGGGCTTGTAGCAGGCATAATCTCCGGGATAGCACCCATACCTAGTTTTGCGAGCATTATCCTTGCATGCGTTATATTTTACGTTTCACAATATCCTGTCAAAATGATAGGCGTTGACGCAACAAAATATGGTAGCAGGGGCAGCATTCTAAAATCAGGTGTGTTCTCATTCCTTGGAAGCTGGCTAATGTTCTGGATAATTATCTTTAATTCATAAAAATATTATTTTTTTTAGGTGGTCCTTTGAGAATTGCTGTAATAGATTATGATAAATGCCAACCAAAAAAATGTAATCTATTGTGCCTTAACTATTGCCCAGGACCTAGGATGAACGAAGAAACTATAATAGTTGATGAAGTAACTAAAAAACCCATTATCTCTGAAGTTTTGTGTACAGGCTGCGGGATATGCATTCATAAATGCCCCTACAAAGCAATTTCAATTGTTAATTTACCTGAAGAGCTTTCTCAACCAATACACCAGTACGGGCCAAATACATTTAGACTTTACCGATTACCAATCCCAAAGGAAGGGAAGGTATTGGGTCTAATAGGGCAAAATGGAGTGGGCAAGACAACAGCAATTAAGATACTTTCTGGGGAGCTTTATCCTAACATGGGAGAATATTCTTCAAAAGAGAAGAAAAATCTCACTTCTTATTTCAGGGGAACAGAGCTTCAAGGGTATTTTGAGAAGATTGAGTCACAAAATATTAAGAGCTCTTTAAAACCACAGTACGTTGATAAACTTTCTCAAGTCGTAAAAGGAAACACCCTAGATCTACTTCAAAAGGTAGATGAAAGGGGAGTTTCAAAGGAGCTAATAGATGAGCTTGATTTAAAAGATGCTCTCGATAAGGATATCTCTGTATTGAGCGGAGGGGAATTACAAAGAGTTGCAGTTATTGCTTCAATGTCTAAGGAAGCGGATATTTATTTTTTGGATGAGCCCACCTCATATCTTGATATAAAACAGAGATTAAATGTTGCAAAGGCCATAAGAAAGCTTGCAGAACAGAAAACTGTCGTCGTAATAGAACATGACCTTGCTATTCTTGATTATTTAAGTGATAATATTCATATCCTTTATGGACAACCCGGAGTATATGGAATTGTTTCAACTCCTCTTGGAGTAAGAGTTGGAATCAATATGTACCTAGACGGTTACATAAAGGAGGATAACGTTAGATTTAGAGACGAATCGATTAAATTCTACCAAAAGGAAGATAAAACCCTAAAATCAAAGAAAGTCCTTTTAGAATATCCCTCATTTGAGAAGACATTTGATAGCTTTTCACTAAAAACAGAAGGCGGAGTCCTGCATAAGGGCGAAGTAATCGGAATAGTTGGACCAAATGCAACCGGTAAGAGTACATTTATCAAAATACTAGCCGGAGTTTTAGAGCCTGACAATGGAGAAAAATTTGAAACAGAACTTAAAGTTTCATACAAACCCCAGTATATCAAAAGAGATTACGAGGGGACCGTAAGGAACTTACTGGCTGAAGTAGCAAAGGAGAAGTTTTTCACCAATATATACAAGGCAGAAATACTAAGGCCTCTAGAGATAGACCCTATAATAGATAATACCGTTTCAGAGCTTTCCGGCGGTGAATTACAGAGGGTGGCAATAGCGGCATGCCTTTCCCAGGATGCAGATTTATATCTATTTGATGAGCCTTCGGCATACCTTGATATCGAGCAGAGACTTAACTTTTCAAAAGTATTGAGAAGATTCATAGGGGATAAGGATATCATGGCACTTATAGTTGAACATGACTTAGTTTCTTTAGATTATACTTCAGATAAGACAATTGTATTTTCTGGAAGACCAAGTGTGTCAGGAATAGCCTCACAACCCTTATCTCTTCGTGAGGGCATGAATAAATTTTTGAAAGAGATTGGGATAACATTCAGAAGAGAACCTGAATCAGGAAGGCCAAGATCGAACAAAATTGACTCCCAAAAAGACAGAGAGCAAAAGTCCTCTGGAGAGTATTATTACTTTAAAGCATAGAGTGATTATAGCAACTCTACAGTTCCTGTGTCACCATTAACTTTGACTTTTTTTCCTTCTTCAAGAGTCTCAATTTCTATCTTGTCAATCATCGGGATATCCGAAATTATCGCACCAACAGAAACTATCGTTTCCGCTTCTTTGTTAATTATTGCAAGGGGGGCAGCACCATTCTTTTTCAGTTGATAGATAACATATGATCCAACAGTTGAACCTTTCCCCATTGGAAATACAAAGACTTTATTCTTTATACTCTTCCCAAAAGCATTTGAATTTTTGTCCATCACAACCCCAGTTTTTGGATCAACTCCTCCAAGAAAAGAAATTGGAGAGGTGCTTTTTAGCACTTCTCCTTCCGCTAAGCCTTTAGATATTTTTCTTCCAGTTAAGATCATTCCATTATCCCTCTAAGGATTCAAGTCTATTGAGTATTGAAATAATTTCGTCAGTCAGTTTCTTGTAATCTTCAGAGCCAGGTTGTAAAGCCTCTCTTTGGATATAATACTTTATCAATGTAGCGACAAGCTCTTCCTTTTCTCCTGTTGGTGTTGGTCCGACTGTGGGCTTTCCATCAGTTGGTGTTGTAGGTGTAACTTGTGTCACTGTTATCTTTGAAAAGAGATTGTTTAATGCATCATCGACAGTTTGGCCTCTTCCAAATGTCATAGATCTTGGCTCTATAGTAACTATGTCCCAAAGATTAACTGATTCCGCTCTTTGGACATAAACAGAGAGCAGGTAAAGTGGAACTGTTCTATCTTTATATGTAAATGGATATAGTATCATATTCCCCTGTCTTTTTGTTTCAGCCAATAATCTAAATTCTTCTTGGTACTGGCTGTTTAAGAATTCCTGTGTAATCCTCTTCCCTGTAATCTTTTCTGCAGATATATCAATGGCATAGAACTTTGCTTCTGAACTTTTATCATCAAGGTATCCATACATAAGGGCAGTTAGCTCTCTTGATTCAGCCCTTCTCAATATCATCTGTAGAAAAGCTGCGTATTCATAATCTTCAGTTTTTGGATTTTTTGCTATGATATTGTATATGAAATCTGTGTACCTACCAACAGAGTCTCCAAGGTCAAACTCGTAGAAGTTTGTTGCTTCTATGTACTCTTTTGGATCTGTTATATGGTAAGTTGTATAGGCATCAGAAACATAGTTGAAATAATCGTCTGGAGCCCTTAACTGCGCCCTTATTTCATCAGGTATCTCACTTCCATCTTTAATCCACGGGTATATTTCTAGGTAAATTTTCTTGAATATGTCATCAGGCCCAACATAATAAACGATTACTTCTCCATTTCTCATGTTTGTAATGACCCTAGCAACATTCCTCTTGTAATCAAGATTTACATAAGGCATGTAAGTTGCAGAGTCAAGCCTTAGATTGTAATCTGTTAAGAAGTAAGGCTCGTCATTGTATAACACAATATAGCTGTCCAAGTCCCTTTCAAACTCAGCGGGCAGATAAATCGAATTTCTTTCATCTAAGGATCTGTATGGAACATAATCTAAAGATGGGTATTCAGACCATACCCCGTAGCCTTCTAGCCTGAATAGTATCAATCCACTTATGTTAATTGTTTTTACATCAAGTGATTGGGCATTGTCCCCTAGATTAGTTGCCCTATCCTCCGCTAGATACATATTAGTTGCATAGGAATTTGTTGTAACTGATTCAATCTCATCCCCATTTGAATAGGTATAGTCAAGTTGCCCTTCACCGAAATAGATTTTTGAAGGTATGTTTGTTATCTCCCTTGTGTTAGAATCCATTATGATTATATCATCAGTTCCAACATAGAATAAGTTCCTATTGTAGAAGTTGTCTGTGACCGGTGTTTCTGGCTTAATAGTCTTGTAGGTGGCCCAGTAGATTCTTTTTTCTTCTGGATCAAGGAATAGGTCGGTATCCGATATAAGGTAATACCTTGGTCCGAGTCTCGGCCTTGCAAGGACATAGCCTGTTACATAGTCCCATACCCTGACCCTATCTATCAGGTATCTATTCTCGTTAAGGAAGTCCTGCAGCTGTATATTCTTAAGGTCATTTTGTGGCAATATATCGACATTTATCCTCTCAACATTTTCAACGTAGGAGACCCATCTGTTAGAGTCAATCTCTCTTTGGATATAAGGGGTATTAAGTAAAGGATTTCCCCTGACACTCCTGTCAAGCAAGAACCCTTTTACACCTGCAGCGGCAGTTGGTGAAACTATTAGAAGTATTACCAATATTGCAATAATCCCCCTTTTACTCAAGAATCTGCTCTTATACTCTTCAACATTGGCCTCTGTGAATTTCATGTCAAATATGCCCTTTAATGTCGGCATAAACACAAGCGCAATAACAAGCAATACAGCCTTTACTATTCCTGGCATGAAAAGAGCTATTAGAGAGATCCCACTCATAATCCCAAGTTCTGTTCTGTCTCTTGAAACTACGATGTTCATAACTCCAATTCCAATGAGAATTAAAGATTCAATGACCCAGCCAATTTGCAGGAAGTCAAGTATCCCAAACTTGACATAGTCGGGATTATTTATGTAAAAAGTCAAGACGTTGCTGAAGAATAGAAGCCCAGAGAATAGCAACAAGGAAAGAAATAGAATTACCGCTGTCGGAATCGAGTGAATTTTTTCTAAAACAATTTCCTTTGGCTGTTCCCTTATTGTTCCATCTTCAAAGACCTTGCCTAATTTCTTTGCCCTCTCAATGAATAGATTTGCTATATATGGCAGGGCAACTACAAGAGTCAAAAGGAAGAGAATTCCTCTACCAATATTTATCAAATTGATATAGAGGTAGCTTTGGTAGAAGCTGTCTGTATTGTATATAAAGTCCATAATAAGTGGCCTTGTTATTTCAGGAAGCTCTTGCAAATAAAGTGCATATCTTAGATAGAGCACCGGAACTGGCATGAAAATGAAGATCAAGAAGAATATTAATAGGTAGATAAGTTTTCCACCTATATTCCTCCCAACTTCCTGTTTTATTATGCTCCTAAGCGGCGTCACAAGGAACATTATAAGAAACAGGATAATTGCCAGGACCAAACTCCATACCAGACCAATCATGTATAGAGATAACTTTACCATAAACTGCTCATAGAACAGAGTGTATAGAACATTCAAGTTAAAGTATACAGGAATCCCAAAGAAGTAGCCGATTATTAGAGCAAAAATAATGAAATACAACAATCCTTTTGGGTTAAACCCCTTTCCATTTTTTTTAGATTCTTTCTTCATACTTCTTTATAGGAACTGGGCCTTTAAATAATTTACCCGGTTTAATAGCACTGGCCATCATTTGTAAACTTTATCTCTTGATTCAAAAGTAATGATAATTATTTTTTCATTTGATATTCTATATATAATCCTGAATGACTTTACTCTTAAACATCTGTAACCTTTTAACTTATTCTTGAGTGGCTTTCCACTTTCAGGATTTTCTTCTAATTTCTTTATTTGAGCTAGAATATTTAATCTAGTACTTTTATCTTTAATTTTCTTATATTCTAGGTTGAAATTTTTTGAGAATTCAATCTTCATAGACCTTTTCCATTAGCTTTTTGTCCATCTCTTCTAGGCTAGTTGAACTCTCAAATGTAATGCTTTCTCCTTTTTCAATTTGTTTTTCTGCATCCTTTATTAACTCTAGTAATCCAAGTTCTCTTTTGATATTTTCTTTATTAATCGGCTCAAGGAGTATTTTTTCACCAACGTTGTAGACATAAAATTCATTATTTGGCTTTATATTTGCTGCTTTTCTAATTTTAACGGGTATGACTACCTGCCCATTTTTTGAAATATGTGTAACATCAACTTCCATAAAATCCTCTTCATTAATTACAATACTTAATAGAATTTGTATATTTATAAATATTACTAATATTTGTATTTTTATAATTCTAAACTCTTTAATACTAAGTTCGATAATATCGATTACATTGGTTATAACATGAAAAGCAATGTAGTTTATTTGAAACATATCATTGACTCGATTAACAAAATAGAGGAGTTTACAAAATTTGTTAATTATGGGGAGTTCATGAAAAATAATCTTGTCCAAAGCGCAGTTATTCTTAATCTTGAAATAATTGGTGAAACATCAAAGCACATACCCCTACATATAAAAGAGAGAAGTTTTCCATTTCATTGGAGTTTCTTTGAAGATTTAGGAAATAATTTGATCCAATACTATTACGAAGTAGATTTAGAGCTTGTTTGGGAAACAATTAATTTTAGGCTGCCAGAATTGAAAACTCAAGTAATGGATTTACTTTGTACTCTAGATGAATAATTGATAAGTGCGGGGGTATTTATCTTAAAGACACATCCCCAGAATAGACCTTGATTTCTTTGTTATCAACTTGCAATATCAATGCCCCGTTCTCATCTATGTCCTTTGCAAGCCCTTCATACGTTTCATTTATTCCGATTATCTTGACATTTTTACCAAGGGTATCCGAATTCTCCTTCCAAAGTATAATTATTTGATTGATATCACCATTTAGATATTTTTGATAGACTGAGTCATATTTTTCTAAAAAGGACTTCAAGAATAGATTTACCGAAACATCATTTTTGATTTCAAGTTTTAAAGATGTACCTGTTTCAGGCAGGTTATTTTGCTCTGTGTTTAGATTTACACCCACCCCAACAACAATATAGTTTATTTTTTCCATATCTGATGAGAGCTCCGTTAGTATGCCGGATACTTTCTTCCCTCTAATAAGGACATCATTGGGCCACTTGATCTTTGCATTGAGTTCATGATTCATGGCGTTTAATGTTTCAACAAGCGCTAATGAGGATACCAAAGTTAACTGTGGAGCTTTTTCAGGAGGTATATTTGGCTTTAGAATAAATGATACATATATCCCGCCTTTTGGGGAATGCCACTCTCTTCCTCTTCTGCCTCTGCCTGAGGTCTGCATCTCAGATACTACGACTGTTCCATCATTTTCTTCCAGTGCTATCTGCTTTGCCTTATTATTAGTTGAATCTACTTCTTCAAAGAAAAGTATCTTTTTTCCTATTATCTTAGTATCTAGAATTCTTTCTAGTTCGAATTCTACAGGTCTATCTGGTGATCTAATAAGTTTGTAACCTTCATTTGTCTTAGAATCTATTTCGTATCCAAGCTCTCTAAGTTTTTTAACGTGCTTCCATATTGCAGCCCTTGAAATCCCTATTTCTTTTGATATTTCTTCCCCTGATACATAGTTTCCTTTTTTCTCAAGTATTTCAAGGATCTTTGACTTCATTTTTTCACCGAAGAAAAATTAAAGTATATCTCTGCACCTGTATCTAGTTTTACGCTCAATCTGTGGTCTCCAGGTTCTTTATACTCAATCTGTTTTTGAATTGTTCTTTTTTCATTTGATTTTATAGATTCATTTCCTTCAAGGACTTTATTTCCATCAATATAGATGTCATACTGGTAGTTTTTGTCAGCGCCTTCTAGATTTTCTATGGTAAAATCAAAATAGAGCATGTCGTCAACTTTTTTGGTATAGTTATACAAAAGAATAGAATCTTTAGTTATCATATTCAGCGTGTAGCCTTTACCATCTACAAAAAAAGAATCCCCGGGATAATAAGTATTTAGAGCATCCATGGTGATTGAATCATTTTTTACTATTATTTCAGTACCATCTAGATTTGAAGCATTGTTGTCTATTTCTAGAATTGTTGTATTAAAGTAAATGCTTGTAAACTTGTCTTCAGAGATTTTTACTTCACTAAATGATAAAAGAATAAATGCCGAAACAAAGATGAAGGAAAAGGCTAATGCATAGAGGACATACCTATCATTCAATTATCTCAAACCCATCTTCCTTTGATTTAATACGGCCCTCATCTACAAGATCTTTTATAGCAAGCTCAACGTCAAGCTCATCAATACTCAAAACATTTGATATCTCTGACTTTGATATCTTTGGATCAGTTTTTACTAGTTCATAGACGCTTTCTTTTATCTCTTCTTCATCAACGTCATCGTAAAAGGACATGTCGCCTTTTTCTTCTTTTACTTCACCTGTTAGAGATTCTTCAGAGACTTCTTCCATAAGCTCTTCTATCTCTGTTTCCTGCAAGGCTTCTTCGACTTCAGAGATGTTTACTTCTTCAGTCACTGCTTCGTATGTTTCTTCTGCTTGATGTGGTACAGGCGCTTCTTGGGGGATGTAAGATTCTATTTTGTCTTTATATTCAAAGGAGAGTCCCCGTTCCATAAGCTCTTTTATTCTCTTAGAAAGTTCCAGTTCCCGGTATAGCCAGTAGTTTGGAGTGACAGGTATTATATTGTCAGGCGTAATATATATTTCATCTTGAAATTCTCCCACCCTTCCAATTATATCTACAATCTCTCCAACTTTGAACTTATCAAGAAGCTCAATTTTTTCTGACCATGCTTTTAATCTGGTAGTGGCAGTTCCATCATCTATAGTGAAGGAGCCGTAAGTATTTTCGTTGTTCCTATAAGAGTCTATTATGGTGCCAAGGATCCTTGCTTCCTTTGACTCACCAAAGGGTGTAGAAAGGATAACTCCTCCCATATCGTCATTTTTTAACTTACCATTGACAAGGTCAATAATCCTCATCTTGTAGGCTATCATTCAATGCTTTTTAATTATCGAGATATATAAGAGTTTCTTTAAGTTTAATTAGAAAAAGAAGAAAAGAAAAAATACTCAAAAAATAAAATATTTTTTAGTTTATGAGTCTGTGTATGTATGTGTTACTACGAATGTTCCATCATCACTTAGAATCGTGAAAGTTCTAGTAGTACCAGTAAGCAAGGTGAAGTTTCCATCTACACTAAACGGAACTATAGTTGTAGTAATTGTAGATCCGGCACTAATTGGCCCAACAGGAGAAATTGTAGCTGTACCTGGATCTTTTGTAGATGCATTTCCTGGATTTATGTTAACTGTATCGTCCAAAGTAATTGTACCAGAACTAAGGGTATTCTTTAAGACTACGTAGAATTTTGAACCATCGTCTGTTATGTTAATAACTTGTAATCCTCCGCCGAGTGCACCTTCGCTTGTTTCCTGGACTGACTTTTGTGTCTGCGTCTGGAAAGATCTAAACCAAATAAAGTATGCTCCAACTGCTGCAACAGCTACTGCGACCAATAACATGACTGCAATAACTGGTGAAACAGCCTTTCTGTGCTTTCTAAAAAATTTCATCATTTTGTTAACCTCCATTTTTACATGGACAATACAAATAATCAGGGATTGTTTTTAAATGTTTCGGTAATATATGCCAAATTCGCAATTATTTATCAATTATTGATATTTAAATTCCAATTGGCACAAAAATTATTGCGAAAAATTTAAATATTGAATTAAATAATTACTTTGTATGAAAGATATAGACCAGAAGATTATAGATGTCATGAAGGAAAATGCGAGAATCTCAATAACTGACATCTCAAAGCTCACAAATATCCCAGATACCACCATTCATTTCCGCTTAAAAAAGCTGAAAAATGTCTTAAAATACAGGCTAACTCTAGATCACAAAAAACTTGGCGAAAATTACTACATGATTGAAATAATCCCCGAAACTTACGCAATCGATTCAATAACTGTAAAGAAAGCCGAGGAACTGTTCGAAAGATTGAGGAAGATGGAAGGGATATTATTTGCTGTTAAACTTAGGGATTCATTCATGCAGATAGGAAAATTCTGTGCTATTTATGCCGGGAAAGAAAAACCAAAACTAGATATTCCAGGGATAAAAGTTGCAACAGTAAGTGAGATAGATAAAATCTGGGGTGAAATCGCCCTATGCTCAAAGAGCTAGATCAGAACAACATTCTCCTATTAGGAGAGCCAGAAACTGGAAAAGAGTATTTTGGCAAAGAATTAATCAAGGGGGACCTAATCTATGTTGGCATAGATAAGAGTCCTGTAGAAATAAGGGAACTTTTCAAACCCAAGTTCATAATAGACTGTTATACGGAAAGATTGGGCATAAAAAGTGCTGAAAAATACCACATCTCGTATGCATATGATCTAGATGAAATAATAAGGAACATCTTCACGGCAAGGGAAGAAACTGGAAAAGACACAACGGTAATAATAGACTCTCTTTCTCCTTTAATAGTCACATTAGGCCTTGTTCCAGTGTATAGGTTCCTACAGCGATTATTTGCAATAGGCAGAGAAAAAAATACTAGAATAATAATACTATTGCACAAGGGCATGCACAAGGATGAAGTTGAAGTATCGATAAGGCATCTTGCAGAGGCTACCCTATTCTTAGAAAGGGCAGTTGAGATGGGTGAAGAGATATTTTACGTTGATTTTGGGAAGCTCTACAGCGGAAACTATAAAAGAATAAAGTATCGTATAGATAACAATAACGTAATATTTGATAGATTTACGATATAAGGGATTCCATGGTAGATGTACTTTTTTTAGGGATTGGAACAGCCATCCTCTTATTCTTTACCGTAGAGCTCATCACATTCATATTGTATAACACAACAAACGACTACAAGTCAAAGACGATGTACTTTATCATGGGGGAAACATTTGGCATAATGGGATACCTTTTATTGTTCATTTTTATTTTGAGCTCCTCAGATATCTTGAACTCTCTATTGAAGTTCTCCCCGGCATCATACCCAGAGATTGCGAGATCATCGAGTATTCTATTTTCAATTATACTATATACAATCCACATAATAATGCAGTTTAAGTATAATCTTGAAGAAAAGGACTATAAGACCCAGTACATGGTCTACCTTATAATCGGCGTTCTAGGTTACATCTTCTACCTTTACGGCCTTATGGCGGGGGTGAGGTAATTGAATGAAACATCCCAGAGCATGATCCACATATCTATCATAATGGTTGCAGTTTCTCTATTTTTGGCGCAATATGCCTTGATATCAAACTATATCTTCAAGGAATCATTATCAGTTTTCTTACTAATTTCAAGCATACTATTCATGGGATCATTTATAACTGCATTCAAATCCTCAAAACTAAAGGAGGACAATATAAGGAAGGAAGCATTTATTAACACGTCATTTAGTGTATTTATATTAGGAATTGTAATAATGATACTTTCATTTTTCCTAGTTACATTAAGAATATAGGTGAGAATTATGGAAGAAAGGGTAAAAACAGGAATAAAAGGCCTTGATGAACTTATAGGAGGTGGCCTCCCAAAAAGCTCATCAATATTACTATCTGGAGAGGCAGGAACAGGAAAGACCATATTTTCCTTACAGTATATCTACACAGGTGCCAAGGATTTTGGGGAAGCAGGCATCTATGTAACGTTTGAAGAGAAACCTGATGAGCTTAGGAGGGAAGCTTCACAGTTTGGATGGGATATAAAAAAGTATGAGGATTTGAAAAAGATTGTCATCCTGGATGCAGCATCATTAAGAGTTGGCGTTCCAACTGATGAAAGCTTCTATGTGAAAAGTGATGTTGACATAAAGGCCCTACTTTCACGATTATATGAGATAGCCATGGAAATCAATGCAAAAAGGATCGTTATAGATTCACTCCCCGCATTTTTCTTTTCTGATGAGCCAGAAAAAATGCGTGATGATATCTACATGATGGGAAGGGTCCTAACAGAGACAAAGGCTACTTCGATTTTGATAACTGAGATTATTCATGGCCAGGGATACTCTAGGTTTGGGTATGAAGAGTTCATAACTAGAGGAGTCATAACAATGCACCTTGTGGAAGGCGAAAAGGCGATGCCAAGGATGGCAGAGTATAAGAGGAGCATATTCATCAGAAAGATGAGGGAGACAAACCACAAGATTAAGCAGTACCCCTTTTCGATAACTGAACAGGGCATAGTAGTATACCCACAGGGAGAAATATACTAGCCTTGTGATGCATATGATAGCTGTACCGGATACATCCGTTGTAGTTGACGGCAGGTTCAAGGCTCTTTTGCGCGACGCTGATTTTGTCAAGGATTTAGAAAAGATTGTCATAGCCGAGGCCACAGTCGCTGAAGTTGAACATCTTGCAAATGAAGGGAAATCTTCTGGGATATCTGGGATTGCAGAGCTAAAGACCATATTTAAGATGTCGCATGAACTTTTTGTACCACTGGAATACTACGGGAAGAGGCCAACAAAGTATGAAATTGCAGGTGCCAAAAAGGGGGATATTGACGCCATTATTAGAGAGGCTGCGATGGATCTAGGTGCTACACTTGTTACAGGCGACCTAATACAGAAGGATATCGCAGAGGCAAAAGGGATCCCGTCTATTTTTCTAGCCCCTTACAAAAAGGTAAAGCTAAAGATTGAAGATTTCTTTGACTCAGAAACTCTTTCCGTTCATTTAAAGGACGGTATAATGCCGGCTAGAAAGAAAGGAAAGCCAGGTTCAATCGTCCTTGAAAAATATGATAGGATTTACACCGAGGAAGAGTTAAACGAGATATCTCTTGATATCCTAGAGCGTGCAAAGACTACAAGGGATAGCTTCATTGAGCTTGATGAAAAAGGGGCCGATGTTGTCCAGTTACAGGAGTATAGGATAGTTATTACCTCTCCTCCATTTTCCGATAGGTTTGAGATTACTGCGGTAAGGCCTGTTAAAAAACTAACATTAGAAGATTACAATATACCTGAGCAGCTCATGAGGAGGCTTGAAACTGCAGAAGGGATACTAATTGCCGGTGCACCTGGTATGGGCAAATCCACATTTGCTCAGGCAATAGCAGAATACTATGCTTCTTTAGAGAAGATAGTAAAGACCATGGAAAAGCCAAGGGACCTAAATGTGCAGCCTGAGATAACCCAGTATACCGCACTTGAAGGCGATATGGCAAAGACCGGCGATATATTACTTCTGGTAAGGCCAGACTTCACAGTTTTTGATGAGATGAGGGTGACAGATGATTTCAAGATATATGCCGACATGAGGCTTGCAGGTGTGGGGATGGTGGGTGTTGTCCATGCAACAAAGCCTGTAGATGCCATACAGCGTTTCATTGGAAGGATTGAACTAGGGATTATCCCCCAGCTTATTGACACAATCATATTCATAAAAAATGGTGAAGTTAACCAGGTATTAGATTTAGAGTTTGTAGTAAAAGTTCCTCATGGCATGAATGAAGCGGATCTTGCAAGGCCGATAGTTGAGGTAAAGGATTTCTACTCTAAAACTCCTCTCTATGAGATTTACACATACGGGGAGCAGGTCGTCGTGATGCCCCTTAAGGCAAGGAGGAAAGAGACTTCCCCAATGAAGAGATTGGCGCTATCAAAGCTAAAGGAAAGATTAAATGCTGAGCTTGGGATGCCTTTTGAACTAGAAGCTGTATCAGATTCTAGAATTGCACTATACCTCAATAATGACGATATCCCTTCGATTATTGGAAAGGAAGGAAAGAACATAAGGGCTTTGGAAAACGCGATAGGATTTTCAATTGATGTAAGGCCAATGGAAAAGCCAGTAAAAGAAAAAAAAGGAAAAATTCCAGTTGATGTAGACTTTAGGGAAAAGTATATCCTTATCAATGTTGAAAAAAGGTTTGCAAGAAAAAATGTCAAGATATTCATTGAGGAAAACTACTTAGACGAAATTAGCGTTCCAAAGTCTGGGAAGATCAAGATATCAAACAAAAATCCAATGGCTGAGCAGATTGAAGACGGCATCATGAATGGTAAAAACTTATATATAATGCTATAAAATCCGATTTGGGACCAGTGGCCTAGTGGATATGGCGATAGCCTCCTAAGCTATAGGTCGGGGGTTCGAATCCCCCCTGGTCCGTTGATTTTTCTTATATATTTTTGTAAATATTCTTTCTATGGCCTATATGCGTAATATAAATGAATTTAGCTTGATCATCTATATCTGCTATAACTCTATAATTTCCGACTCGAAGTTTATAATCCTCTCTTCCAGTCAATTTTTCAAAATAATGATGGGGATTATCTTTCGTAGAAATTATTTTATAATAAATCCTCTCTTTAAGATTTTTTGACAGACCATTTAAAAAATTAATAGCTTCGTTATCAAACTTGATTTGATACATTTACGTATAAAAATAATTTTATGTTAAAAAAGTTTTCTAAACTTCAAAATCATAAACCAAGTCTTAATTTCGCTTCTTCTTCCGTTAAAAATTCACCTTTTTTTATTCTTTCTCTAGCTTTCTCAATTGCTTCAATAGTTTCTAAGCTTAATTCTTTATTATCTCTACAGTTCTTTGCAATATATAGGATTTTTTTTATAACTTCATCATAGCTTTCGTTTTTATATTCTCGGAATAAATCTATTGCCTGTTTAGTATCTTCATGGATTTTGATAGTAGTAACCACAATCTCACCTGTATACTTTGGTATACCTGGGTATAAAAGATTATCTATAAGTATAGCATAAGCCCTATTTTCTCCAATTTTTTGTTAATGGTAACTTAAATTCTTTTATTAGAATTAGTATTCAATTTGGCTCAACCAAAATTATATAAATGTACCTCATTTCTTTAGTTTGGGAGCCAATGCAGTATAATTTCTCAAAGGGTACAAATTTTTTGGCTCCCCCAATAACTAAAACTTATAAGTGACAATTTCTAAAGACAGTTTATGCCTTGGAGTTTAAAGTTTGGAAGTATACTCGGGATCCCGATAGAGCTTCATATTACATTTTTGCTGCTTCTTTTGATATTTTCGATATTTGGGTTCATTCCGCTTTTAGTCATAGTGCTTTTGTTCGCTTCAGTTTTAGTGCATGAGTTGGCGCACTCTCTTGTTGGAAGGCATTACGGCGCTAAGATTAAAAAGATTACCCTTCTGCCGATAGGTGGCGTATCCCAGATGGAGGCTATACCAAAGGGCCATGAGTTTGCAATAGCCGTAATAGGTCCGATTACAAGCATAACTTTAGGAGTCATATTATTCTTATTTGGTTCCCTTTTTGGACTAAAAATGTACTTTGATCTTAACTGGATTCAGTTGGGCTCATTGACAGATATAGTTAGAATTGTGATGTCCTTGAACTTTTTACTTGGAGCGTTCAACATCATCCCTGCGTTCCCAATGGACGGCGGCAGGGTCTTAAGGGCCTTTTTATCATCAAGGATGGATTATCTAAGGGCAACTGAAATTTCAGTTAGGATAGGTCAGGGCCTTGCAATAGTCTTTGCATTTGTGGGCGTTTTCTATAATCCTTGGCTTATCATAATCGCCTTTTTCATATACATGGGTGGCATGGGCGAATACCAGTCAACCCAGATGTCATCAGCACTCAAAGGGATAAAGGTAAAGGACCTAATGGTGAAGGATGTAGTTACAGTTTCACCAAATGATACGCTAGAGGACTTTGAAAAAATCTTGATTGAAAAGAGGCACAAAGGCTATCCAGTTGTCCTCGATGGCAATGTTCTTGGCATAATAACAACTAATGAACTTCTCTCAGTTCCAAGGATTAAATGGTTTGAAACAAAAATCCAAGATGTCATGACAAAAGATATCATTACTGCAACTCCCAATATGGAAGTATTTGAATTACACACAAAGCTTGCTGAAAAAAATCTTGGAAGGGCGCCAGTTATAGAAAACGGTAGATTAATCGGATTCATCTCTAAAACTGATATCCTTAAATTTTCTGAAATACTGATGCTAAAGAGGATGTAAATGAAGGAAGTTCTAAAGGTCGGGGATACTAATTATATTATAGTTGGCACTGCCCACATCTATGAGAAGAGTGTTATTGAAGTTAGAGAAGCTATAAGGGAAGAGAAACCCGATATAGTTGCCCTTGAGCTTGATCCTGCAAGGCTTGATGCACTTTTACATAGCGACGATAGAAAACCAACTTTGAAGGAGATGAAAGACTTTGGTTTTAAGAATGCTCTTTTACTTTTATTTATGTCATACCTTCAAAAGAAGATATCAACAGACAGTGGAATCGTAGCTGGCAGAGAAATGATTGAAGCAGCAATGGAGGCTAGATCTTTAGGGATACCTATTGTGCTGATTGATAGGGATCTTAAGCTAACAATTCAAAGGCTCTTGGAAAAAGTTGGATTCAAGGAAAAAGTCATGATTCTAAAAGATGCAATTCTCCCAGACAAAGAATACTCAATAGATTATGTTTATGAAAATCCTTTAGAGTTAATTAGTGAAATTAAAGAGAGGTATCCATTCATATATGAAGTGCTTGTCGATGAGCGAGATAGATTCATGGCAGAAAACTTAAAAAGAATACAGAAGGAAAAGGTTTTAGCTATCGTGGGAGCAGGACATGTTTCTGGGATAAAAAGATACCTTGGTGAATCACATGAATAATTTTACTAACAAAGAAATCACTGAACTTTTAGTTGCATGGGCAGCATTGTCCATTGCTTTTGGATTTGCATTTAGCGGTGGGGTGTTCGCATTAAGTAATGTGAATAGAATGATACTTTTTATCTCGTCACTTCCGAAGTATTTTGTTATAGTTGGAGCAGCATTTTTGCTTCATGAGCTTTCACATAAATTTACTGCGATTAAATATGGATATCCTGCCCAGTTTCATCTTTGGCAGACGGGACTCTTACTCGCCTTAGGGATGTCATTTGCCCTTGGGATTGTATTTGCAGCCCCCGGAGCAGTCTATATTTATGGATTGACCGATGAAAAGAAGGATGCAAAAATATCCCTGTCAGGACCTCTTGCAAATATGATTGTTGCAGTATCTACTCTAGCTCTATTTAGATTCACATTTATTCCTTTACTGGCACAGGTAGCATATGTCAGCGCATTTATCGGAGTATTTAATCTCTTGCCTTTTGGGCCTCTTGACGGAAGCAAAATATTCAAGCATGAGAAAATGTGGTGGATTGCTCTGATGGCAGTTGGGGTAATAATCATCTTGACTATATAGGGAGTTCTGATGGGAGCTTTCCTCCCCAGACAACATCTAGGTATCCTTTGGGGTCAGTGTCACCTTCAGTGCTAATCAAAAGAACTTCTGAATCTTTTCCTATTTCTAGATCATTTTTTATATACATTAATACTCCAAGGCCAATTGCGCCACTTTCACCAGATATGACTTTTTTATCCCCCTTCAAAGGATTTCCTAAACTCCTCATTGAAAGGGCAGAGAGCTCATCTCTACATGAAACAAAGACATCTGAGTAGTCAAGGTGTATATCCCATGCTATTGGGTTTGGCACGCCGCATGATAATCCCGCCATTATGGTTGAGAGGTCGCCTTTTGCTCTGTGTGGCTTTCCATCGTTTATCTGCATTGACTCATAAAAGCAAGCTGCGTTATCCGGCTCGACAATAATTGAAATTGGTCTCTTCTTTCCATAGATTGAGTTAAAGTATCCAACTCCTGAAGCAGAAAAAGAACCAACACCTGCCTGAAGAATTATATGGGTGGGCATATCTCCACCATTTTCTTTTATTTCTTCCATCGCTTCATCAAAAAGAACTGTGTAGCCTTGCATTATCCAAGTTGGTATATCTTGGTATCCTTCCCATGCTGTATCAGATATTACCTGCCAACCTTCGTTTTCTCCATCTCTTGCCATCTTCTCTACAGCATCATCGTAGTTACCGTCTATTACAACTGCTTTAGCTCCTGTCTTTTTTATCGCCTCAATCCTCTGGGGAACCGTTCCTTTTGGCAGATAAATAACTGCCTTCTGGCCGAGATTCATAGAAGCCCATGCAACACCTAACCCATGATTGCCATCAGTTGCAGCAGAAAAAGTCAATTCGCCAATAGTTTCCTTAAATTGAGGGGAGAATATCTCCGATATAGAAATATTCTTGCCGGCAATCTCTTCTAGAGTCTTGTAAATAGCATAGACGCCTCCAAGAGACTTAAAGGAATTAAGGCCAAATCTATAGGATTCATCTTTAACTAAAATTTTCCCAACACCAATTTTTCCTGAAAGCTTTTCTAAAGAAACAAGGGGCGTTCTATCGTACTCATGCATGCCGGAATATATACTTCTTACTTTTTTTGCAACATCCTGAGAAACAAAATCAGTTGAAGCTTTCTTAACTGAGTAATCTCTAGCTCTATTATTTTTTATATAGTCTAAATAACTACTCACGTTCAACCCTTACCCCTTCATCAGTTGTTTTTGTCTTTATTGGTATTCCTCCTGCAATTCTTATTGCAGTTTCGACTTCTTTCATCTTGTTAGGTGCAAGGGCATACATACACCCTCCACCGCCTGCACCTGTAATCTTTGCACCAAGAGCCCCAGAAATCCTTGAGGCAAAAACAAGTTCAGAAAGCTCTTTCGTTGAAACGCCTATTGCTTCAAGAAGTCCGTTATTTATATTCATCAAAGAACCTAGTTCTTTTAGGTCACCGTTATCGCTTAGTATTCTTCTGCCTTTATCTGCTATCTCTTCCATGGCATCCATTATATTGTCTACAATCCCTGGATACTCTTCTTTTAGAGCCTTTACTTTTTCAAGAAGAACTTTAGTGCTTCCCTTTTCTCCCGTGTATCCAACTATCAAAGGTAAGTTTGGAGCAGAAAACCTTTCAATCTTTCCTTTCTTAAAATAAACTCCGCCACCAAGTGCTGAAACTGCCGGATCGATACCGCTTGAGCTTCCTTGGACTTCAAATTCAACTTCTTTGCCCATCTTTGCTATCTCTTCATTTGAGAATTTCATTTCGAGAAGCTCTGAAAGAAGCTTTAATGTTGGGATAACAACAGCTGCAGATGATCCAAGGCCGGCCCCAACAGGGATATCCGATCTTATAGAAACTTCAAACCCTTTTCGTGAACCATATTCACTGAATACCCTGTCAATAGCTGATTTTACATAGGACACTACAAATCCGGCTTTGCCATAGTCAGTTCCTAAAAAGATTTCTTCTTCAGAAAATGATATGCTGAGTCCGGGTATTTTAAGATCATTAGCATGAATCTTGATTACTTTATCATTCAATAGCTTTCCATCAGTATATGTTCTTAGATCAATCGCTGACGCAATTGCCCCTTTTCCATAAACGACAGAATGCTCTCCAAATAGAATTATTTTCCCTGGCGCCGATACTAGCATCTAATCCCCACCGACCCATAACCTACAACTGCACTCCAATCTCCGGAAGTTTCATATGAATTTGAATAGTCTAAAATTCTTGCTTTTTTTGCACCAAGCTCTCGCATGCATGAAAGCATAGCTGAAAGTGGGCCATATCCGCAAGTAGTATAGTCCTTACTATCTATAAAATTGTACAATCTATCTATGTCGAAGTTTTCAGCCATCTTCAATATTTCCATATCATTCTTTTTTATCCAAGAAAGAGTTTCTTCTTTATTCCCTCTCAAGGGATTATATCCAAATCGGTTTCCATAATGGACAAGGTCACTTGATGCAATTACTCCCAAAGGTTCTTTACTTGACTTTGCTATTGCCTTACCTATCTCAACAGCCGTTTCTTTATCTTGAATACCCATACATATTGGTACAAAAGTTGCATCCTTTTTTGTGTACTGCAAAAATGGCAACTGCACCTCTATTGAATGCTCGTATTTATGGGCGGCTGAATCAACTCCTACAAATCCAGAGTTTTCAACTATTTTTGAAGCAAGTTCTTCGTTGATCTTTATTTCGCCAAAAGGAGTTTCCCAGGAACCTTTATCCATCAAAGCTACGGGCAATCCTAATCCAGTGTGGTTTGGCCCAAGTATCACAAAAGTTTCTGGAGGTGAACTTGACATATAATAATAAGAGTGTGCTTGAGTTTTTCCAGAATAGACATATCCTGCATGAGGGCATAACATGCCAACATTCTTCCCTTCATCAATAAAATCAATATCTTTCTTTGCTTCTTCGATATATTTTTCAATCATTTTTTGAAGTGATGATTTGTCTCCGGGATAAAAACTTCCGGCGACATAAGATGGACGATACATATTTATTATTTTAGTCTTGAAATTTATATGCCTTTCTTCTTAATTTATTTTTATTATATTCAAGATATTCCCAGTAAAATTTCTATAAATGATAAAAAAATACGGATTATCTTTAATCTTCATTAATTTTAAACTTTTTTTTTGAGAGAAACATTTATAAGTAGCCAGCAAAGATTACAATATAATCTAAGGCACCAGGACCCGTAGCCCAGCGGATAAGGCGACGGCCTTCTAAGCCGTAGATCGAGGGTTCGAATCCCTCCGGGTCCGCTTATGTTTATTCTAGCGGGGTAGGGCAGCTAGGAGTGCCCGGCGGGCTCATAACCCGCAGGCCAGTGGTTCAAATCCACTCCCCGCTACCAATTTATTTTTTACCTATTCATCAATCCGTAAATAATTGCAAGGTATCCTATTATGTTTATTATGAGATCTATTTCACTTTTTCCATAAAAAAGAATTCTCAATGTGCTCATTAAATATGGAATTGAAAAAAGTGCAAATCCAATTGCAAAATATTTGTAAATGTCTTTCTTTGCCCTAAGGTATTTTAGATACCCCATTATTGATATTATCGCAGTAAAAATCAAATTGATTAGAATTGTCGATGCCACAATTATTTTGTTGTTTTGAATCTTATAAATATTACTGGGTTATAATACCTATTATTAGTAATTTCAATTCGGCATATTTTTTTAAAAGTGTATTTTAATCACAATTTGGAAATTTTTTCGATTATTGACTAAAATATTACCCACTTATCCAATAAAATCTTATTTAGGCTATTAATCTACCAAAACGTTTTTAAATATCGGAATACATATTAATACGTCGACAATAAGTTCGGCAAAAAATGGAGGTAAAAAGATGGCAAAGTCTATTGTTAAAGAAATGGACGGTAGGTTCGAACTTACTGAAGCAATGCCTGATTCTCAGTTTTACAACAAAGACTTGGCACCTGTGCCTTTTGCAAAAAGGACATGGGGATACTACGAGTACATTGCTATATGGGTAGGAATGTCCGTATGTGTTCCAACATGGATGTTGGGTGCAAGTATGGTTGATGCTGGATTCAACTGGGCAATCGTTGTCGGTACTATAGCTCTAGGTCAAATTATTGTATTGATTCCAATGGTTCTAAACTCCTTCGCCGGAGCAAAGTACGGTATACCGTTTCCTGTTTTTTTGAGAAGTGCATTTGGTATTTACGGGGCCAATATCCCTGCTTTGCTGAGGGCTATTGTGGCCATTGGATGGTTTGGAATCCAGACAATGATCATGGCCTTTGCAATTGACGGTATCCTAGTTGAATTAAGTCCAGCTGGATACGGTGGGATGGCAGGAACTATTCCCTTTTTTAACTTGAATGCGCACACAGTCATATCCTTCTTTATATCTTGGATAATGACAGTTGCAATTTGTTACTACTCTTCACCTGGAAAATCTGCACCTGGTGTAAAATGGCTAAACGATTTAGCGGCGCCAGTATTACTCCTTATTGGACTAGGATTACTCTGGTGGGGATACTCAAAGGCAGGCGGATGGGGACCAATTTTAAGTCAGCCAACAACAGCTTCGTTTGCAATTTGGCCAGCTTTCTTGACAGCAATGGTGGCATACTGGGCAACTTTGGCTATTAATATATCGGATTTGACTAGGTTCGCTAAGAATCAGAAGGTTCAATATATAGGCCAGACACTTGGAATGCCAACAACAATGACCTTATACTCCTTCATAGGGGTAGCAGTTACATCAGCTACTGTTGTTATATACGGTGCTGCAATCTGGGATCCAGTTGCTCTAATGATCAAAACTGGAAGTGTATTCTTCATCTACGTTGGATTGATATTCGTCATCTTAGCAACACTTACAACAAATATTGCTGCTAACATGGTCGCTCCAATAAATGATGTAATGCACGTATACCCAAAGAAGTTAAACTGGGAAGTAACAACAATTATCATAAGTTTAATAGGTATACTAATGCAGCCTTGGAGATTCTTGGCAGATCCAAATGCATACATTTGGACATGGTTATTGGGATACGGAGCATTCCTTGGACCAGTTGCAGGTGTGGTAGTCGCTGACTTCTGGCTTGTTAGAAAGCAGACCATTAAGCTAGATGACATATATAAGAAAGATGGATACTACGATTTCAAGAAGACTGCAAATCCTGCTATGACTGTAATCTTGTTGATCTGTGCAGCTTTGATTTTGTTCTTCTCAACTAGGGGACTAGTACTTGGGACAGGATGGCCCTCATGGATTACAACAGGAGTTTTGATAATTGGTGTGTTAGGTGCAGTATATCTTGGGTACGCTAAGATTCACGGTGTTAACATGGTCGGTGCTGTTTCAATGTTCGTTGGAATAGTAATCTCAATGGGATTACCTTTAGTAGTTCCAGCGGCCGGAATGTGGACATGGTTCATAGGGCTATTCGTATCCTTGATACTTTACTACCTTCTATATGAAGCATGGTACACCAAGTTCTTTGGCGCAATACCAAAATAAATATATTTTAATTTTTAATTTTCTTTTAATTTTCTAAGAAAACCTTTTAATTAAGTTGTAATAAATTCTGATGTGATTTTATGATTGAATACCTGTTAGTATTATCTGTTTTCCTAATTTTTAGTGTATGGCATTCTGCCACTTCAAAAGATTCTTTTAAGAAAATATTTACCTCAAAATTTAAGTTGAGTCTTTCCTCTTATACCCTGGTAAGGATACCCGTGTCTCTATTATTTCTTGGTCTCACCTTGTACCTCGTATTTTTATACAGAAAAACAACTCCTGAGCTCTTCACCCCAATCAAGGGCTTAATAGGAATTGTTCCACCACTTATTGCAATGTGGTTTTCTTCCTACGTTACGCTTCAAATATCTAAAGCAGACAGATTGCCACAGTATTTTGGTATATTAGATACTCCTAAAGTGTTTTTCTACAGTGGCGCATATTCAATTTGTAGGCATCCGCTATATTTTTCATGGCTTTTGGCTGTATGGGGATTTATAATTTCAAGCCCCTACCTTTTGTATCTTGAATTTGCAGTCTTGATCACTGCTTTTGTTATATATATGTCAAAAGAAGAAGAAAAAGCAATGATTGCCTTATTTGGACAAAGATATATCGATTATACTAAAAATGTACCGTTCTTACTCCCCTACGGATTCCTAAATAAAAATTATGATTCCAAATGAAAAACAATAGAAGGCCTCACAATGATTGAAGTTATTGTATGGATGATTTTGACACTAGGAATTGGATCTCTTTCCGCAGTGATTGCAAAGAGGTATGGGGTGGAATATATAATCGGCATGTTTGCAAGCTTTACTGTTATAGCTAACATAATAGCGTCTAAAATAGTTGTATTTGGGCCATTCACAGTTCCTGCTGCAGTCTTAGTGTATTCTACTACTTTTTTACTTACTGATTTCCTTTCTGAATTATACTCTGAAAAAGAAGCGATTAAAGCAGTATTTATCGGATTTATATCTAACGTTGTATTGGTAATTTCAATCTGGGTTGCAGTTCAATGGCAAGGGGCCCCATTTTGGGGAGGGCAATCCGCTTTTGAATCAATTTTTGGAATAGTTCCAAGAATTGTTTTAGGCTCTATGATTGCTTATATTGTATCACAGAATCTTGATGTTAAAATCTTCATGTTTTTCAAAAATAAGTATCCAAAACACTTGTGGCTTCGGAACAATACAGGAACAATGGTAAGCCAGCTTGTTGATACCATTATTTTCATAACAATAGCGTTTTATGGAACAACTTCCTTGGAAATTCTCCTGTCATTAGTTGTAGGTCAGTATATTGTAAAATGGATAATCGCCATTTTTGACACGCCCTTTTTATATTTTGTAAAATTCATTTACAATAAATATTAAACCACGACTAACCATTTAATTTATATACTTTTAGTTTCAAATAAGAATGGTAATATTATGGAAGAAGAGATTGATAAAGATATTGATGGCGTACCAAAACCAAAGCTTAGTAATAGAGATAGTATAATTCTTGCAATAATTATAATTGCATTTATGGCTATAGCTTATGTAATCTTCATGTGATTGATACTATGGAACATGTACCAAAATTTAAGATGTGGCTTGAAGACAAAGAAAAGAGATATATCTTGGGAAAAGGCACTGCAGATCTTTTGCTTAAAATAAAAGAGTTAAAATCCATCTCTGAAGCAGCAAACTTTTACAATATTTCGTATGCCCATGCTTGGAGAAAAATAAGATCGATTGAAAAAAGTTCTGGCCAGGAAATCATCTCTAAAACAAGAGGGGGAAAAGGTGGCGGCCATTCAGAATTGACCCCTTTTGGAGAAAAGATTCTATTGGAATACCTTAAAACAAAAGAGACTCTTGAAAAATGCATTGAGAAGTTATAGCTTCTCAATTATTTCTATTATTTTACCAACTTGTTGATAGTTAATTACTGGCATCCCCTTGTATTCGGATATCTCATTTGAGATTATTCCAGATATACAAAAAACTTCATCCCTTAAATCATTAATAAGGTCTTCTTCATCTCTGGCACAGAGGATTTTTGGGCATTTATACTCTCTAAATCCTTCAAGAATAAGGTAGTCTGATTCAAAATTATTTAGAAGTTCTTCATCACTTTGATCATAATATAATATTGCCTTACCTTTTGGATAAACTAAGCCGACCCTCTCCGCACCGGAAGCGTGATGTTTGAATGTGTCCGTTCCTTCCCTTTCTAGAGAGAAATCCTCTATATGGATGCTTTTCGCTGAGGAAACAGAGTAACCTTTTTTTACTAGGGCATTGATGATTGAAGTTACAACTGTTGTTTTTCCAGACTTCTTAAAACCATAAACCCCAACTATTTTCATAGATATCTGGATGTATTTTTATTTATAAATTAAATCATGGGAAAATTTAAAAGTGGTATTATATGAAAATGATTATGGAAAAGATTAAGGTTGAGGTAAATAATATTTCAAAGAGCTTTTCTAAGTCTGAAGATGGAAAACCTCTACCTGTAGTTGACAATGTTAGCTTTAAAGTAAACGACGGAGAGTTTCTTTGCATAGTTGGGTCTTCAGGGTGTGGGAAAACTACTATTTTAAGGATTATAGCCGGTCTGCAGTATGCAGATAAAGGCGAAGTATTACTAGATGGGAAAAAAGTTGAATCTACATCCTCAAAGAAAGGGATGGTTTTTCAGGAATTTGCACTTTTTCCTTGGAGAACTGTTCAGAAAAACGTTGAATTTGGACTTGAGTATAAAGGTCTGCCCCCCGAAGAGAGAGAAAAATTATCAAAAAAATTCATTTCAATGGTTGGATTAAGTGGGTATGAGGATAGCTACCCCCACCAGCTATCCGGGGGAATGAAGCAAAGAGTTGCTATAGCAAGAGCGTTGGTAAACGATCCTGATGTTTTGTTAATGGACGAACCTTTTGGTGCATTAGATGCGCAAACAAGAAATATCCTCCAAGATGAATTATTGAGAATATGGACCGAAACAAAAAAGACAATTATCTTCGTTACCCATAATGTGGATGAAGCTGTTTATCTTGGTGACAGGGTATTAGTTTTAACTAAAAGGCCTGCAAAGATTAAAAAAGAATTTAAGATCCCGCTTTCTAGAAGGAGAAAGAGAACTAATATAGAATTTGTTATGTTAAGAAAAGAGATTTTGGATGAATTAATGGAAGAAATTAATATACAGTCCCTTCCATCCACTTGAGAAGCTTCTTCTCTACTATATATCTAAATCCCCAGTTTATTCCAAGCCCGATTAATCCTAAAGCTATCATATATGAAAGCACATTATCCATTCTGTGGAGGTAGTAGTACCACCAGATTTTATACCCAAGACCTTCTTTGCTGACTCCAAAAAGTTCTGCTGCAACAAGACACATCCACCCTATGCCCATAGCAACTCTAAGGCCTACTGCGATATCTGGAAACGATGAAGGCAGACCAACGGATTTTAATAAATCCTTGTTCTTCGTGCACCCCAAAACCATGGCAGCTTCAACAAGAGTTTTTGGTACGCTGCTAAATCCAGAATATGTATTTGTTAGTATTGGGAAAAAAGTACCAATAAAAACAATAAATCCTGCAGACTGATGCGTAAGTCCAAACCAGACTATTGCAAAAGGTATCCAAGCTAGAGGGGGTATTGGCCTTACTAATTCGATTAGAGGATCCATAAAATTGTCAACTTTTTTGAACCAGCCCATCAACATTCCAAGTGGAATGCCCAATACAATACCAAAAAACATACCTATAGCAAAGTGATAAAGGCTTATTACTAAGTCAGTAAAGATCTCCATGCTGATTACTAAATTATACAAAGAAGTAACAGTTTCACTGAAACTCGGCAATAAAAAAGGATTATTAACTATAAAAACAGCTATAAACTCCCACAATGCAAATGCTATGCCTAAAGAAATTACTGTATAAAGTTTGTACTTTTCTAGAATATAGTTGTACCCTTTCATTTGAACAAAAAATAAAAAATTAATTTAAATATTTATCCTTTATTTTTTAACGGTTTCGTCGTATAGCTTTGTATCAATAAGATCTTTTGCAGTAAGAAGTTTTTTTGTGTATCCCAAGTCATAGTGCTCTTTTGCATATGCTTCCATATAGACTATAATATCATTTGGATTATGGATATATGTTGTGTCAGAGTTTTCCATAGAGTATAGGATTGTTTCTTTGCTTAGTCCAAGTTTTCTTGAAGCAATTTCAGCGGCCTCTTCTGGATTCTCTTCTATATATTCTGTAGCTTTGACATGAATGTTTATTATCTCTTTTACAAGCTCTGGATTTTCTCTGATTAGTTTCCCGCTCACTAAAAGTACACAGCATGCATGACCCGGCCACATTTCTCCAGATTTCACTACGCTTTTCCCGTTACCTTCAATCTCTAGTACTGCGGGGGAAGGATGAGGTAAGAATACTGCATCAACTTGTTTTGCAGTTAATGCAATAGATGCATCCCCGGGCCCCATGGCTTTTATGTCAACTTTGGATATATCTATCCCATTGTCTTGTAGCCATTTCTTTAGTACCATATCTTGTATTGAGCCGGGAGGAAATGTGCCTATCTTTTTTCCAATTAAAAATGATGGTCCTGTATAGTTACTTTCTGGCCATACAACGATATCTGAACCTTGAGTCTGGGCAGCAGCAACTATTTTGGCATCTAAGCCTTGATCAATTGCAGGTATTGGAGGTGTAGCACCAACATATGCTATATCAATCTGTCCGCCTAGCATGGCTTGCATCTCAGGTGGGCCAGATGGGAATTCATAATCCGTTACTTTTTCAATTCCGTACTTCTTGAGGTCATTTTGCCACCATCCTTTTTCCATGGCAACCATTTCAGCAATCTGGTGAGTACTTGGCTGATATCCGATTCTAAGCTCAGTCATTTTTTTAGTATTGTCGGTACCCTGCCCAACACACCCGAGAAGGAGTGTTGAAGCAACTAGAATAGAAGCTATTATCGCAAATATTTTTTTCATTTAATTCACCCAATTTTTTTTGATTATAGTAATTTATAAGTTTTTCTATTATAGTATAAAAATTTTACCCAAAAGTATAAATATAAGTTACATAAATATACATTAAGGTGGTAAGGTGGGGTATAAAGAAGCAGAGAGATTGAAAGAAATTATATTTTTTCCTAATGACAGATTTAAAGTTGAGTTGGAGTCCCTTTTAGTTAAAAGTTTTGGCAGTATTAAAAAATTTTCAGAAATTTCAGATATTCCTCTCCCAACTATATATAAAATCTTTTCTGGGGATAGGGAACCCAATCTTAAAACAATAAGGAAGATCTATGAAGTGTTAAAGGGAGGAGAAGAGAAAAATAATAAATTTATAGCATTAATTGCATCAAGACCAGTTTTAAATATGTTGGATGAAAGTTATGTTGCAGACAGCGACAATAAATATTTGATAAAAGAATATTCCGCCACAAATATTGAAGAAGTTTTTATCCAATCCATAAGGGCAGAAAGGGATGGGGCTAGCGCCTTGGTATGTGCCCCAATAGTAAGTTCAATCGTTGAAAAGGTAGTTACAATACCTGTAGTCACAATAATGCCCCAAAAAAGTATTTTAGTTGCTTTAAAAACTGCAGCAAAGAAGTTAAAATCTTAGATTTATAATAAGGTTTAAATATTTATTTTTTCTAATAGTATTGGGGCAATATAGGTGAAATTATGAAAAATAAAACAAAGTTATTTTCGACAATATTTATTGGAATACTATTAATTGGAATAGCTCTGCCTTCAGTCTTTGGGTTTGCAGTTATTGAAACAGTTACATTGAATCCGATATTTGATACAACAATAAGTGAAAGAAATCCAACTACGAACTATTGTACTTACAGTGATATCTGGGTAGGGAAGTCTACTTCCGATTCAAAAGAAGCTAGAGGTATCATACGTTTTGATCTAAGTAGTATACCTTCAGGTGCAACAATTACTAAAGCGGATCTAACACTTTATTTCCATAGAATGGAAGCTGGAACGGGAGCTGCAACTGTTGGGGCCTATTGGATTGTTAATGGTGCTCCTGATTGCTCAACGACAACATGGATAAAAAGAAGTGCTACTTCAAATTGGAGCAATCCTGGTGGAGAATACAGTTCGGCTGTTGGGCCAATGAGCACTACATCAGTTTCTTGGGACAGTCACGATGGAGACAAACACGTATTGAATGTAAAATATTTTGTTGAGAGATATGTAAGTGGAACTTTCAGCGGAAACTATGGCTTTATGCTTAAAGCAACAAGTTCTAGTGATAAAGCACAATTTTATTCTGTTGAATCAGCGCCTGCGGGCAAAAGGCCAGTATTAGTTGTTACTTACCAAGTTACCGGACCCTCCCCAATAGCAAAGCCTGATTTGACTATAACCGATATTACACAGAACAGTTCTGATAGAGTAATCCTTAAGATTGCAAATATCGGTTCTGCCAATTTCAGCGGTACTCTCGGAGTTCAGGTTTGGTTTAATGGAGTTACCAAATATAACGGTACAGTTTCTACAAGTATGCCGGCCGGAGCTACAGGCACATTTACTTTGACATCACCAACACTGCCGGAAGGGTCAACAACGGTAAAAGCTAAGCTAGATCCTGGAGGATCAATAGATGAAGAAAATGAATCAAATAATGAGCGGACTGAAACCCTAACTGTTGCCGCATCCCCGACACCGACACCTTCGAATAATCCTCCTCAAGCAAATGCAGGCTCAAATAAGACTTCTAAAGTAGGCCAACCTTTAAGTTTCAATGGTTCTGGATCCTCTGATTCTGATGGAAATATCACAAAATACTCTTGGGACTTTGGCGATGGCGAAAGTTCTCTAGGCTCAGTAGTAAGTCACGTTTACTCTTCTCCAGGCACATATACAGTTTCTCTCACAGTCACCGATAACAGTGGTGCAACAGATACAGATACAGCCACTGCAATAATCACAGAAGATTCAACTACTCCAACACCACCAGCCACAACAAACAAACCTCCAAAAGCAGTTGCTGGCAATGACGTAAAAGTAAAAGTTGGCGAAGCAGTTCACTTTGACGCATCTGGGTCATCAGATCCCGATGGAACAATCACAAAATACTCTTGGGACTTTGGTGATGACAGAGATTCAGATGAAAAAGAGCCACTTCACTCATACGCAACACCGGGCGTTTACAAAGTAACTTTAATAGTAACAGACAACAATGGTGAAACTGATAGGGACGTAATATATGTCACTGTCGAACAAGAGGCAACATCTCCAATAAAAGGAGTTCCTGGATTTGAAGTTCCTGGAGTCTTAGGTGCAGCAGCATTAGTGTACTATTATTACAGAAAACGAAAGAATTAATATTTTTTATTTTTATATTCTTTTTTTTCAGTTAATTATTTAAATTATTTTTCTGCTGATGAATAAGGAGATTGCTATGGCTAAAGTTAAAGGTAAAAAGGCTAAAAAAACGATTAATAAAGAAAAAGTTTCTTTTAAGGGAATTAATAGTTTTGATAATTATATTGTAATTATTGGTCTTTTACTATCTGCTGTCATTGGATATTTCATGAGATCATGGCCTTTAAGATTTGAAAGGCTTTTGGGATATGACCCATATTTCTTCTTAAGAGAGGCAGCGTATTATCTTTCGGACGGACTACCAAAAATAGACCCTATGTCACCAACAGTTACTAGGTCACTTATAGCTGAAGATTTACAAGGCCTGCCTATTTTAACGTCAATTATTTCAAAAGTTACTGGTGCTGACCTCTTACAAGTACATATGTACCTTCCTATATTTATTGGAATCATAGGTTCAATTTTAACATATTTTGTTGTGTTCAAAGCATGGAACAACAAGTATGTGGCATTGATATCTTCATTTTTCCTTGCAATAATGCCCGCATTTATCTACAGAACAGCCGGGGGCGGGCTTTGGAAGGACACTCTAGGTTCATTTTTCTTTATACTTTTCATGCTGATAGCAATTTTCATTATAAAAGAAAAGGAAAGAAATAAAATCCTAATCTACGGAGTTCTATCACTTGTGGTCTTGATACTATATGCAAACACATTTGGTAACTTCTTCTTTGTTCCTTTAATCGTTGCAACTTATGTGCTCTTTAAACCTTTTATTAAGGGATCTAAAAAAGAGAAAAATATTGAATTAATGGATAAAATACTAAAGGATATTGGAATGTGGGTATTAGTGGGGGCATGTCTTATTTCCTTGCTATACGCCAATTTTTTGATACCTCCTTACAAATTAGAGTCTCTTAGAATTTATCTTGCTTTATTGGGATTAGGATTTGCGTCAATAATTAATTTATCAAGTTACTTTGCTAAAGATAGAAAATACTACCTTGTATTCATGGCAGTTCTATCTGCCGTACTTATTGCTATAGCCCAGTTTGTACTAAATTACAATGTACTAGGATATTTGTTTAGAAGCATTGATATCAGTGGAATATCCGGTCAGGGCCAAGCAAGTACTTTCTCTGACTTCCTAGATAAATTCTATTTATTCCCAATAATGGCAATAATCGGATCAATATATGGAATATATCAGATAATCAATAATGAAAATGCCAAGCCGACTCTATTTCTTTTGTCTGCTTTTGTATTTAACACTTTTATGTCTTATCAGATGCTAAGAAACGCATTTTTTGGCGGTATTACTTTTGCTATAATCGCAGCATACGGCTTTTTAGCAGTTTATGAATTTTTAACAAATAAATTTTCTAAAAACAGTGCACTTTCAATTACAATTATACTCCTTATAGTCTTCAGTTCCATATCTCTTTACAATCCTCTGGATGATAGATATGGGGGTTCAATACCCTATAGAACCTCACAATCCCCCCATCTTGAAGACAGATGGCTTTCAGCACTACTTTGGTTAAAGGAAAATACTCCCCAGGAAGAAGTAGTGTGCAACTGGTGGGATTATGGATATTGGATACAAACAGTTGCTGTAAGGAGAACAATATCAGATGGTATGAGAAGTGGTATGGGGCCTTGGATTACTGGTTTTGGTGAGTTCCTTGGAGCTACCGATTCCACAGGTATCCAGAAAATAGTTGCCATGGAAAATGAAGCATATAGAACAACAGGCAATAACTTTAGGATGAACTACGTTCTTGTAGATCAAAGTCTTTTAGTTAAAACTAGCGTACTCAATAGTGTAATTGGCAGAGATACATTTAGAACGGCCTATTTCTACTTCAAAGGAACATCAAAATTGAACAATGCAACTACTTATGTATATGAAAGCGGAGCAACTAGGCTTTTCCTTGTGACAGACGATACAAATACTTACTGTTACATAGAACAGAATAATCAGCGTTACGGAGTTCCAAACTTTGTAGTTGAGAATCCAAATGGTGAAAATTTTGTATATGAGAATGTTAAGTATAACTTCCAGTCAATATCCCAGATAATTTACATAACTCCACAAAACGCTATCATGATGCCAGATACAATAAAAGATACTTTATTTTCAAGACTCATCGTATACGAAAGTGGCCTTCAAAACTATAATCTTGTGTATGACAATGGATATGTAAAAATTTACAAAATACTTAGATGATGGCGGACAACATGCAAACATATCTAACTTTTTTTATCTCAATAACTATTAGTTTTTTAATAACTTTCTTTTTAATACCTAGATTCATTGAAAAATTCATTGAAGAAGGTCATGTAGTAAAAGATTATTATAAAATTAAGGAAACTTTTATCCCTACAATGGGAGGATTGCCAATACTAATGGGAGTTCTATCCTCCTTGATTATAATTCAGCTCATTTTCCCTATGGTTGAAAAACTTTTGATATTTTACTTTGTCATCTTTATATGTGCCATTTTTGGGTTGGTTGACGACCTTGTAAATGTTGGTAGAAAAATTAAGCTCGTGGCACCATTCTTTCTAGCATTTCCGATAGCACTCTTAAATCTTGATACTAGTTTATCCCTCATATTTATTGAAATAGAACTTGGAATTCTCTTTTCTTATATAATTGCCCCCCTTTATGTCATGGTAGTTTCTAACTTAGTTAATATGCATTCAGGATTTAATGGAGTTTCTGGCGGATTAACGACAATACTTTTGGCATTTTCTGCATTAGCGTCATTTATCAAATATGATTACACTGGACTTATTTATGTGGCCCCGATACTTGGTTCCATGATAGCATTTATGTATTTCAATAAATACCCCTCAAGAATATTTTTAGGAAATGTTGGAACTCTTATGATAGGTGCAGCGCTTGGCGGATTTATTATATTTCAAAACATGGAAATATTTGGAGTAATAATCTTAATTCCCCATATTATAAACTTCTTAATGTTTGTCTACTGGAAAATTAGAGGATACCCCCACATTAAATTTGGGAAAGTAGATGAAAATGGAATACTTCATGTACCTAATAATCTTACCGTTAAATGGTTCCTACCTTACTATTTCCCTATGACAGAAAAAAAAGCCATACTTTTATGTTACCTTTTCTCTATTATTTCAGGTATAGCTGGAATAATCTATATCTTGCCAAAGTAATCTTCAGATAATTTTAAATTCCTTTTTTGTACATATTTTTCTATGTCAGATTACTTTGTCCATGAAACTGCAGAAATCTCTAAAGGTGCGCTCATCGGTAAAAATACTAAAGTTTGGCACCAGTCACAGATTAGGGAAGGTGCAAAGATAGGCGAGAATTGTATCATCAGCAAATGCGTCTATATTGATTTTGATGTAAAAATTGGGAACAATGTCAAGGTCCAAAATGGCGTTTCTGTTTACCACGGTGTTGAAGTCGAAGACGATGTATTTTTAGGCCCCCATATGACTTTTACTAATGACTTGTACCCAAGAGCCTTTAATAGTGATTGGGAGCTTGTAAATACTCTTGTTAAACGAGGGGCCTCAATTGGGGCTAATGCAACAATTATCTGTGGAATTATTATCGGAGAATACGCTATGGTCGGTTCAGGAGCCGTAGTTACAAAGAATGTTCCCGCTTATGGGCTTGTCTTTGGAAATCCTGCAAAACTTAAAGGATTCGTTTGCAAATGTGGTAGGAAAGCAGTTAAAATTGGGCAAGAAAAGGATAAAGTTTTAATGGAATGCACTGTATGCAAGAATACATTTAATATTAATAAAGAAGACTATGAGCTATTAGAGGAATAAAAATGATACCAATTGCAAAACCATCTATTACTGAAGAAGAAATTGATGCTGTCAGATCTGTATTAATGACGGGAAATATCGCCCAATCAAAAAAAGTTGAAGATTTTGAAAAACAATTTGCAGATTATATTGGAACAGAATATGCAATTTCTACTTCTAATGGCACAACAGCGCTACATGTAGCACTCCTTTCAAATGACATAGGAAAAGGTCATGAGGTAATCACCCCATCATTCACATTTGTTGCTACAGCAAACTCTGTTCTTTTCACTGGAGCAAAACCAGTTTTCGTTGATATCAATTCAAGTTCATTTAATCTTGATCCAAATTTAATTGAAGAAAAAATAACTAAAAAAACTAAAGCAATAATGCCTGTTCATTTATATGGGCAATCAGCAGATATAAAAGCAATAAATGAAATATGCGAGGATAATGACCTATTATTAATAGAAGATGCAGCACAAGCCCATGGTGCAAAGTTTGATGGGAAAAAAGTTGGCTCATTTGGAACTGGATGTTTTTCTTTTTATCCAACAAAAAACATGACAACTTCAGAAGGTGGAATGATTACAACAAATAGTAAATCGCTATATGAAAAAGCTAAAAAAATTAGAAATCATGGGCAAGAGAAAAGGTACTATTATGATACATTGGGATATAACTTTAGAATGACCGATATTTGTGCAGCAATTGGTATTTGTCAACTTAATAAACTTGATGAGTTTAATAAAACAAGAAGAAAAAATGCTGAATTTTTCTCTAAAAAATTATCCAAATTAGGGTATCTAGAATGTCCAAAAACTGCCCCCAACAAAGAACACGTCTTCCACCAGTACACATTAAGGATAAAAGATCACAGAAGAGAAGAAGTAATTCAAGGTCTTGAAAAAGCAGGAATAGGCTATGGTATTTATTATCCAATGCCCTTGCATAAACAGCCCTTGTATATTGAACTTGGGTATAAAGACAAATTAAAAGAAACAGAGAAAGCTTCAGAAGAAGTTGTTTCTATTCCAGTTCATCCGTTATTAAAAAAAGAAGAGCTTGAATATATTGTTTCATTCTTTGAGGGATTCAAATGATTAAGATTGGCGTCATTGGAGCAGGGGTGATGGGAGGGCATCATATTAGAAATCTTGCCTCAATGGACGTTGAACTAGTTGGTATATCTGATATAGATAAAAAAAGAGTTTCTGAATTATCCTCTACATATAAAACAAAAGGATTCTTAGATTATAAAGAGCTTATTAAAGAAGGTATAGATGCGGCAGTTGTAGCCGTTCCAACAAAACTCCATAAGACTGTATGTGACGCTCTTATAGAAAATGGAGTTGATATTTTAGTTGAAAAACCCATTGCAGATACTATAGAAAATGGCAGAGAAATAATTGACAGGGCTAAGAAAGAAGGTGTCAAACTTTCAGTTGGGCACATCGAAAGATTTAATCCTGCTATCCAAAAATTAAAAGAACTAATAAAAAATGACACTTTGGGCAAAGTTGTCACAATGTCATCAAAGAGGGTTGGCCCATATAATCCCAGGATAAGAGATGTGGGAATAATCGTTGATCTAGGTGTCCATGATATTGATATAATGTCTTTTTTATTAGAAGAAAAAGTAAAAACAGTATACGCAACTGGTGGCAAAAGAATACATCCTTTTGAAGACTTTGCAACAATACTCATGACTTTTGGAAATACTTGCACAGGCTTAATTGATACTAACTGGCATACTCCTCACAAAGTAAGAAGTCTAACTGTCGTGGCGGATAAAGGCATTGCCGAAGTTGATTATATTGAACAAAAACTTACCCTATACGACAAAGAATGGGAAAAAGATGCCAAAATTGAAAGAAAAGAGCCCTTGGCATTAGAACTAGATTGTTTTATTAATTATCTTAAAAAGAATACAGAACCTCCAGTTTCAGGAGAGGAAGGTCTCCACGCACTTGAAGTAGCTATATCTGCAATTGAGTCTTATATGGATAATAAAATAATAAAAATATAATTTTATCCTTTTCCGACTCCTCTGTAAAGGAATCCTTTTCTTGTCATTTCTTCTTTATCGAAGATATTTCTTCCATCTATAATTATTGGAGTTTTCATCAATTGCTTAATTTTATTAAGATCTAGATTTTTATATTCTGAATGGGCAGTCACGAATACAAGGGCATCTGAATCTTTTATGCTGCCATAAATGTCTTTTTTTATTTCAAGATTTTCAAAACTTTTGACAAAAGGATCGTGAACTTCAACAACGGCACCTTTATTCTTTAGCGTATTTATTACATCTAATGAAGGTGTGTTTCTCGTATCATCAGAATTTTCTAGGTAGGCAAAACCACATACAGTAATTTTTTTACCTTTTACGTCCATCCCTTTTTCTTTAAAAGTTTCAAGTAAAAGACCTGCAGTGTGAACAGGCATTTTCTTATTTAGATTTCTTGCAAGTATCATTAGTTCAGGAGTAAGTATGCCTTTTACTCCATAAGAAAGTAATAAAGAGTCTTTTGGGAGACAGTGCCCACCAACTCCCGCTCCTGGCAAATGCATGTTTCTGTATGGTGCTTTGTTTACTAGTTCTCTGACTTCATAAACATTAATTCCAAGTTTTTCACATATCAATGCAACTTCATTAGCAAAAGCTATCTCAACATCTCTATAAGCATTTTCAGCCGTTTTAACAACTTCTGCAGTTATACAATCTGTCGGATATAACTCTCCTTTGACAATATGAGAATAAAGTTCAAGCATTTTTTTACTAGTTTCCTCATTTATACCTCCGCAGACTCTATCAAGATTTTCAATATTATAAAGAAGCTTCCCAGGCATTACGCGCTCTGGACAATTACCAAGTAAAAAGTCCTTACCTGCCTTCATCTTAGAAACGTTTTCTAAGATTGGCTTTACCAAAGTTTCCATAGTTGTAGGGGCTATTGTAGACTCCACAATAACTAAACAGCCTTTAGATAAGTTTTCAGCGACACTCGTTAAAGCAGATTTTAATGAGTCATATCGCGGTTCCCACTTATCAGAATCAAATGGCGTTTCAACACAGATTAAAATTGCATCAGCACTCTTACATGCAGAATAATCAGTTGTTGCCACAAGATTCTTACTCTTAACTACTTTTTCTATGAGTTCAGGTAGATTTGGTTCATCTCCTTCTATAGGGCATAATCCCTTGTTAATTAGATCAACTTTATCTTTTGTTCTGTTAATTCCCACAACATTGAAACCTTTATCTGCAAACATAGCAGCAACAGGGATTCCAACATATCCGGTCCCAATAATAACGATATTCTTAAACATATTACCCTCGAAAAACAGATATACAAACACTAAATAAATCTTTTGGAATCTGGTTATTTTGTTAAGGCCTCTCTGTAGAAATTTAAAAAATAGTATTTGATTTTTTCTATTGTTTATCAATATTATTTTAATTATAATTCTAATGTTATTCATTAAGTTTAATTTGTTTATCCAACAAAATACTATATTAAAGCTCAATTATTAATTTTAATTACCGAAAACTTTATATAGTAAGAGTAACTAAATACTAATAACTAAAGATTAATCGTTCAATATATGTAATCGATGGTGATAAATGTGGGTTGGAGAAAACAATTTGAGTTAAGAAATGAGAGAATTGATTATATTAGAAATCTTCTTAAAGAAAGAACTAAATCTGGTAAAGATTATTTTATTCAAGAACTTGTAAATGAAACTAGGATACCAAGGAGTACTGTAGAGAGATATCTTTACGAGTATCTTGAAAAAGAAATCGAAATTTACTATGAAGGGCCACTTAAAAAGATTAAGTATGTTGGCAAAGAAAAAGAAACTTAAGGCATTTCTCTTCTTAGAAGTAATCCGTCTTCTCCGTTTTCATAGTAATGTTTTAGTCTGTTAGTAATCTTAAATCCAAGATTTTTGTACATAGATATTGCAGCAATATTACTGACCCTAACTTCAAGTTTTAATCGAGTAATGCCTTTTTTTTTGTAGATATCAATTAGTTTCTTCATAAGAAAAGTTCCAATGCCTTTTCTTTTGAAATCATCTCTTATTGCAATAACTAATATATGGCCCTCTTTTTTTTGAACTATGCCTATCACAAATCCAATAACTTCTTTGTCTTTTTCTACTACCAAAAATGTATCTCTATAAGATTCAAAAAGAAAGTTGACTATCTCAGGCGGATAGGGATACTCAAAATTTTGGTATTCTAACTCTATAACTCTATATATGTCATCTGCCATTACATTCCTAACGATCATTTACTTCCCCTATTACGTCAGAGAATTCTTTACCTTTCTCAAAAGAGGCCCTATATCCGCTAGGTGTTTTTTCTAAATCTTCTACTTCAAAAAATCTCCATCGTCTAACAAACCTTACTGCAAAATAAGGAATTGCTCCAAATCTATTGCAGAACTCTTTTAGTTTTTCAATGTCTTCATCTTTGAAATAACATTTTTCCTCGGCCCTTATTTTTACTTCAATTCCAAGATATTTTTTACCGTTACCGGCAATAATATCTGGATGAGGATACAGTTGCCCTCTACCAGAGCCCGGCATTCTAAGTGCAGCATATCCATTATCCCATAATTTTTTTACCAATGTTACTTCTGAATTCCTACCTCTATTGTACATTAGTTTATCACCTATAGAAGGGTCAATTTTAACCTATCGGGCCTTGGCTCATAAACGTCTCCTTTCTGTTTTAACTCGTCAATTATTTTACGGGTAAATGAATCACTGATATTTTCTGTTCGTGCTTCTTCATATACTTCACTTATAAGTGCGCCCTCATTATTATTTTTCTTGTCTAAATTAGAAATAATATCCATTATGACAGTAATTTTATCTCTCTGAGATTTTGGTCTCCCAGTCATTATCATATCTATATCTATTTCGCCAGTTTCTGGGTCTTTACCTATCTCCTCAATAGATTTCATATATAGTTGAATAATATCCTCTACATCTTCGACCATAACTTTATCAGATAGCCTCATTCTTGCTCTTGCCTCTGATAATCTTATCAATGATTCAAGCTGTCTTGCTGTAATAGGGATAGGTGTATTTTTTTCTTCACCTTTCTTTCTTATACTAACATAAAATTCCAAAAGCTTGTTTTTTGCTTCTTCAGTTAAAGTAATTTCCTTAATTGTTTTTTTAGAATAGATGGCATATTTTCTTATATCTTCAGTTTCTAATATGGGAATTATGGATTCTTTTTCATTTGAATGGAGTTTTAATATATGTTCTGCAATTTTCTTATCCTCACTTTCTTTTGGTTTATCTGTTAATATGAAAATCAAGTCAAATCTTGAAAGAAGGGTGGGCAAAAGATCTATTTGCTCTCCAAGTGGCTTGTAACTATCGAATCTACCCCTCTTTGGATTTGCTGCTGCAAGTATTGATGCCCTAGCATTTAAAGTTGCGATAATACCTGCTTTAGCAATTGAAATGGTCTGCTGTTCCATCGCTTCGTGGATTGAGGAACGGTCTTCATTTGACATCTTATCGATCTCATCTATGCATGCAATACCATTATCTGCAATAACAAGAGCCCCAGCTTCAAGGGCAAATGTCCCTGAGGTTTCATCTCTTATCACAGCAGCTGTTAGACCCGCAGCTGAAGTTCCCTTACCACTTGTATAGATTGACCTTGGTGCAACAAGATTGATATATTTTAGAATTTGCGACTTAGCGACTCCAGGGTCACCAACAAGGAGTATATGCGAATCTCCTCTTATACGTGTTCCATCATGTAATAATCTTGCTTCACTTGAGAAAAGTTGTAATGCAACAGCATATTTAACATGCTGATTCCCAAAAATTGATGGGGCAATCGAATTTGTTATATTTTCACATATTTTAGGATCAGAAGCTAGCTCTAGTATCTTCTCTTCATCTTCTTCTGACAATTCCAAATCTTGAATATCTTTTTCTTTGATTTCGATACTGTTTACTTCTATAGACTTGCTGAAGGTAGTTCTCTTGCCTCCACCTTTTGCTGAACTTTCCTGAACTGTTTTTAAAATTCCAACTACGTTTACCACATTTCCTGCTTGGGCTGTATCTACTATATCATCTTTGATTATACAATCCATAATCCAAGGCAAGCGACCCCCTTTTAATTTCTCAGGTTTCTCTTGTATCTTTATGTTTTGCCAATCAACAAACTTCGAAAATGCTTTCACCAATTTGAAAGGGCCATTTCTGCCGCAAGCGGGATTTGAACAAGTTACTGGAGTCTTGAAAGTGGGTGAATCCTGCATCACTGTGAGATATTCCCCACACCTCTCACAACTAAAAACAGCTTCAATAACTTCAGGTTTTACTTCTGAAGTTCTTCTTACAACGCCCTCTACTTGGATTAATTTATTTATATGTACTGCCCTAATATCCCTTATGTCAACTTTCTCTGTCGGTGGTAAATTAACAAATCGTGCTGTGAGTCTTTTATCAGTCTCCGCACCGTAGACCTCCTTTAAAGCTTCGCTGGGACTAGCTAAAATCTGTTCTGGTTCATTCAAAAGTTGTTCAGAAAGATCAAAATCAAAATCAATAATATCATCAAAATCAATATAAAGGGAACTCTTTCCTTCAATCTTCATTTTGTCTATTAGTTTTTTATACTTGGGTTCACTTACATCGGGATAAGCTTCGTAAAACTCTTTGAATCTATCTACAACTTCATCTTTGTTAAGCTTCATATCTGTCTCCCTTTATTATGCTCTCTCTAAATTGAATCCACTTTGATATCTCCTCACCGATTAATGAAATAAAAATTAACTCATCTTCATGAACTTCAATTTTTTCATTTTCAATTAATAGCGATTTTAAAATTTTTTCTGCCCTTAATCGTAGGAAGTTTCTTAGTGCACTAGCACTGTCGTTATAGATTTTTTTATCTGCATCAGATAGATTGCTCTTTACTTTAAGGTATTTTTGGGAAAGTCTAGCAAAATGGAAAAAGTTCTCTTTTAACTCTAACATTTTTTCAGACTCTTTTTCTTCCTTAAACATTTTTCTATATTCTACTGAGTTAAGGGGCATTATATCTGCTAATTCTTCATTTATTAGTGTTTCAACTTCCAAAAAGTGGAGTTCGTACTCCCTTCCTTCTTCAAATGTTTTATTAAAAAGTCTAAATGTCTTTTTAGCTTTAAAAGGGAGCATATTTGAATCTGACATATTCTCTTAAATTCATCTTACTTATCTTTTATAAAACCTTTTATAGAGTAGAATAAGTCAAAATATTAACGATAAAAATATATACTCAAATTAATAGGTTTTGTTCAGTTATAATTTTCTTGGAGTGATTAAATGCAAAAAAAGATCGAAGAAATAAGGAAATCCCAAGGAAAACTCCTTGTTAAAAATGTTAAATATTCATGGGATAATCTCCCTTACTATAAACAAAAAATGAAAGAGGCAGGGGTAAAACCTGAGGATATCAAGGGATTAGATGATATACATAAACTTCCTTTTCTTTCAAAAACAGATTTGCGACACCATTACCCATATGGATTAATAGCTACGTCACTTGATAATGTAGTTAGGTTCCACTCTTCTTCAGGCACGACTGGAATCCCAACAGTTGTACCCTACACGAAAAGAGATATTGAGCTATGGGCTGAATTAAATAAGAGGTGCCTTGAAACAGTAGGTGCAACACATAAAGATCTAGTGCAAGTTAGCTATGGATATGGATTATTTACTGGCGGATTAGGTCTCCATTATGGTGCGGAGAGATTGGGCGCGGCAGTAATACCTACTAGCAGTGGAAATACAATGAGGCAGATTAAGATATTAAAGGATATGAAAACAACTACGCTTGCATGTACTCCCTCATATGCTTTGATGCTTTCTGAGGTCATTAAAAGTAATGACATGAAGATTGATGAACTCTCTTTAAAGAGAGGGGTATTCGGCGCAGAACCTTGGTCGGAAAACATGAGAAAGAGAATAGAAAAAGGGCTAGGTCTTGAAGCATTTGATATATATGGGCTCACTGAATTATGTGGGCCGGGAGTTGGAATCGAATGTTCTGAACATAATGGACTTCATACATGGTCTGACCACTTTATCGTAGAAACAATCGATAAAGAAGGCAATAAGACAGATGTGGATGGAGAGGGAAAAGGAGAGTTAGTATTCACAACTTTACAAAGAGAAGCAATGCCAGTATTAAGGTACAGAACAAAAGATCTGTCCTGGACAACATGGGAAGAATGCGCTTGTGGACTAATGCATCCAAGGATCGGCAGAATTACTGGAAGAAGCGATGATATGCTAATTGTTAGAGGCGTCAACGTGTTCCCAAGTCAAATAGAAGAAGTATTAATGGAACTAAAAGGTGTTGGTGACCATTACCAGATAATAGTTGACAGAGATATTTTAGATAAGCTCATGATTAAAGTTGAAGTTACAAATGAAATCTTCTCCGATAGTATTTCAGAACTTATAACACTTGAAAAAGAAATTAAAAAACGTCTCTTTGAAATGTTAAGTTTAAGCGTAGATGTTGAACTAGTTGAACCTGGCCAGATACCAAGACCTGAAGGAAAAGCAAAAAGAGTAATTGATTTAAGAAAAGATATGTAGGTGTTGAAATGGTAGAACAAATAAGTGTATTTATTGACAATAGGCCTGGAAGACTTGCCGAACTATGTAATATCATTGGGAAGAATGGTATCGATATAAGGGCATTACAGCTAGTTGAGGCAGGAGAATTTGGATTAGTAAGAATGATAACAGATAATAATGAAAAAGCAACTACGCTTTTGAAAGAAGCTGGGATGTCTTTTAGGAAAGGAGAAGTATTAGGGGTTCTAATGGAAGATAAACCTGGATCTATGGGCTTAATAGCTTCTCTATTAAGTGACGCTTCAATCAATATCGAATATGCCTATGCATTTATAACTAAAATAGAAATGAAAGCAATATTAATCTTAAAGGTAAGCGATCTAAAGAAGTCAATAGAAGTTTTGAAATCAAAAGGAGTAAGCATACTTGAGAATATTTAAGGTGTAAACATGACAGTTGAGATAAATGAAAGTATAAAAGCAGCTGCCGGTCTTATCGAAATTGCAGCAATAACTGCGCCAAAAGGAAAAGGTGTAGACGACATAATAACTAAAACAATATACAAAGGCAGTAAAGAACACAAAGAATTAGTTGAAAAAATGAAAGAATACGGAGAAAAAAAAGGCTTAAAATTTTTCCTAAGAGATTCAAAGAACACATTGGAATCTGATGCAGTAATGCTTATCAGTGCAAAAGCAAAACCGCCTCTCGGTCTAAATTGTGGAATGTGTGGTTATGAATGTACCACTATACCTGAAAAGAAAAAAATAAATGATTATTTTGCACCGATATGTGCTTTTGCATTAGTAGATCTTGGAATAGCACTTGGAAGCGCATCAAAGACCGCACAAATATTAAATCTTGATAACAGGATAATGTATTCAATTGGAGCCACAGCAGTTGAAATGGGCCTTATTGATGGCGATGTAGCAATGGGGATACCTCTTTCAGTCTCAAGTAAGAATATTTACTTTGACCGTTAATTATCAAATAAATTTTTTCATTATTAAAGGAAGCCCAAGTTTCATAATGCCATCAATAGCAGGACAACTTTTACCTGTTTCTACCTTTTCAATAATTAAATCATCAATTTGAGATAGAATTACGCCTGCTCCAAAAGCAGCAAGAAGGACAGGTATAGGATGCTTCTCAATAATCTCTAGAATATCATTTTCTGATCCCATTCTCATCTTTATTTCCTTTAATAGTTTTTCAATGTCTTGCTTTTCTATCCTTTCTTCCATATGTATATCCTCCATATCCTACTATTGCCCCTATAATAACTAGTATTATCCCGACAACTAAAAACGCCATCATATAGCTACCAAGAACATTTTTCAAAAAGAATACTAGTGAAATAAAAAGAGCCACTAAGCCTGAAAAGGCCAATATCGCAGAACCAACTGTAAGGAAAAGAATCTTTGAAAGTTTGGCCATAGGTTCCTTTATCGCCTCTTCTATTGCGTCAGAAGCGCCCTGTTTAATGTAGACTCCAATGTATTTAATGAGTAACTCAATGAGCTTATTTAGAGGCACTGTTTCTATCATTGTCCCACTTACTTTCTCAATAACTTACCCATTAGGTATCCAAATCCGAAAGCTGCAAAAACACTCATCATTGGGTATTTTCTAATGAATATTTCTGTTTCTTGGAGGGCCTTTTCAGATTCTTTTACTACATAATCAATTTCGTCTTGATGCTTAGATTCAAAATCTTTAAGTTTTATTCCTGCTTCGTCTCCTAATTCTCTTATTCTTGACTTACTTTCATTTAACTTGTATTTTCCTTCTTCTAAAAGTCTCTTTCCCTCATCGACCATCTTCTTTCCCATTTCAATATCTTTTTCTATTTCCTTCTGAATATCAGCAACACTAACTTCTTTCAAATAATCACCAAATAAATAGTGTTTTCAATCTTTATAAAATTATTCTATATTTTTTATTAGGTAATTGATATATTTTGAAATTAATTCTTATAATCTAATATTTTCATCTTTAGAAATTCCTTTTAAAGCAATAAATAAAGAAATCAAAGCAAGCCCCGCGTAAACGCTCATGTATTTTCCTATTTCAAGTAAATCCAAAGAGGGATTAGAAGAAATCTTAATTAGAGGGATAATTGGAGAATAGCTTAGTATTTCTTTTAATACAGGATTTTCCAAAGGTATAGGTACAAACATTATTAGTGTCACAACCATCATGAAAAGAGTAAGAAAAAGATTTGACTCCGTAATATTTGAGGATATATTTGAGAACACTATGGATATAGAAAATAGGAGTAGCATTATTATTGAAAGAAATACTAAAAGTACAGGTAAATTGAAAATAAATATGCCTCTGGCACTTAACACTAGTGACCAAATTATTATCTGAACAATCGAAATTAAAAAGGTAGGTAGTATCTTACCAAGAATTATTTCTATTCTTTTTAAGGGTGAAGCAAGTAATATTTCAAAAGTCTTTCTTTCCTTTTCACCAACAATAGAATCAGATAAGATGTTCATTGAAAGAAATATGGGCAACAACAATATAAGCGGGATTAAAAGAGTCTGCATTATTTCTACAAAGAATAGATCTGCAAGATTATACGTGTAGTCTCTTGGGTATATGCTTATAGATAATGGATTTAGAACTTCATCTTGGACGTCTCCTTTTGATTTTGCTTTTATATACGCTCTTTTTATGGGATCGGATAAATCTTCAAAGTTAGCCTGATTTTTTAACAGGATCTGAATGGAGTTATCATTTTGGGCCCATATTATGCCGTCAATATTCCTAGGAAGCGCCCCACTAAAATTCTTATTTCTTAAAGCAACACTTTTGATCGATTCATCAGTTAAATAATTGGGGAATCCTTCTACTTCAGAATAAACTAAAAATGTGCCTTGGCTAGTTGGGTCATCGACATAAGTCTGTATGTAAGCATATGATGTTCCTATCAATACTATCCCTATTACTATGAAAAGCTGGAGTATAAATGCAAGTATGTATACCTTTTCTCTTAATATATCTTTAAATTCCTTGATTGAAAGGTAAATAATTTCTTTTCTCATAATACTCCCTCTAGTACAGTAATGTTATATGCTAAGTGTATTAATATCCCTGTTAGAAAAGCAGGAAGTATATATTTCCTTTCTGCAATACCTATCCCTATAATGCCTGTCGATAAAATGTGTATCCCGCCAGAAAGAAAGGTTCTCATAATAAATACTCTTACTGCATAATCTGGGAATAAATTTAATGTAAAGATTGTAAAGATAATGTTTTCAAGCATAGCAAATCCAAAGCCAGAAGTCATACCTGCAAGCATCCCTTCATGCCATTTCAATGGGTAATATTTGGTGGCTGAAAATACGCCTATACTTTTTGATAACTCTTCTATAATTGCCCATAGCATTAATATAGCGAATATTGATTCTGAAAAGTAGATAGTAATAATTCCGAAAAATATTTCAAATATTATTGAAATAAAAATTGCAATAAATCCAAAAATCAAGGCTATTAGATAGGCACTGTATGTTCTGCCTTTTATATGTATTTTTCCAGCAAATTCAAAGATAAGTTCAGATATAGATGGTCTAGGGCCAAAATAAAATTCATCCTTTTTGTAAAGAAATGTAGATAGATAAATTAATCCAATGGAAAATCCAAATGAAGGCAATATTGAAATGGCAGCTTCCTTTAATGAATATGTGCCATTTTCAATTGCTATTACAAGTGAAAGAGGAGATATAGCCGCAACTTCCTTTAAACCAGCAACATATAATGTAGACGTTCCAAACAATAGAAAGAATAAGAGTATGAATGTAACTGTAACGATTAGTGCTGAATCTTTGTAGTTCTTTGAATAGACTCCAATGAGCCCCGTTATGCTTAGAAGTAATACGGCCGTTATAGTTAGAGGCAGTATAACGAGTGGGTTTGTAATTCTCCCAAAAAAGTAAAGAGCTGTAATCCAAAATACCAGTTGAAATAAAATAATTGACATAATGGAAATAAATTTTGAATAGAATATTTTTTCTCGATTTATTGGAAGTGCCAAAAGCATTTCTCCAGTCCTAGTTTCTTTTTCAGAAATAAGCAAGTCAATTAGCATCCCTCCACTTAAAAATAATGGTAAAAGTAAAACTAGTAGTACAATATACCCTCCCCGCTCATTTTCAAAAGATTGCCTTGTTCTTTCTATTTGTTCTTGGAAATTTGAGGGCCTATCTGGAATGTTAGTTGGAATAATAGGTGTTTGTTTCTGGGTAGTGTTTTCTACATTTTGACTTGTCTGTGTCTGAGAATTGTTTGAAGGTGATAGGGAAACAAGTTGAACCGTTGGTTCTGTAATTGAGAGATCTCTCACTCTAGCTTCTATTGCACCATCTCTAAAACCAAGAAGTATGCTGTTTAATTCAGAATATGCCGAAACACTCTTCGGATTTTCATTATTTAGGTATAATTCAACTGCTGAAGATCTATAGCTTCTTATTTTTTCTTCAAAATCTTCTTCTATAAACAAAAATGCAGATATTCTACCATTTCCTAACAGTTCTAATCCCTCTTCTTTATCTAGCCACAAGATATCGAATCGTTTGTTTTCCGAAATAATTTCCGTCAGAGAATTTTTTTCAGAAGAGATGCCTATCGGTAAATAACCTTTACCACCAATAGACAAATTGAAAAATCCTCCCTCCTCTAGAGCCTTCACGTAGCTACCAAAAAGTGGGATTATAAGAAGTATTACAAGTAGTTGTAGGGTAAAAGCTATTTTGAATTTTCTATTTCTAAATAGCCTTGAAAGCTCCCATCTTATCATTTTTTCAATCATTTTTGCTACCAACTAGTTTAATAAAAACTTCTTCAAGAGAAGGGGTTAAATCTTCGAAATAAGTTACTTCTTCTTTTAGAATATATTTTAGATTTTCATAGCTTTGGGCTTTTACAATAAGGTAGTTATCCCCAGATTTCTCTATCTTAAGATTTTCATCTTGAGATATTTTATCAAGAATATTCTTTTTTATATTTTTAAGGCCAATCTTAAAGGTCTTTTCTTTTATGTAAATATTCTTTAAATTTTCAACAGTGTCATAAGCTTTTATTTTTCCTTTGTCGATAATTGCAATCTTATCGCATAGCTGTTCTGCTTCGTACATATAGTGCGTACATAAAATAATTGTCTTCTCTTTTTTTAGGGCCATTATAAAATCCCTTATTTTTCTGGAGGTAAGAGGGTCTAACCCCATTGTAGGCTCATCAAAAACAATTATTCTTGGGTCGTGTATCAAGGCTCTTGAAATTGCAAGCCTTTGGCGCATACCTTTGGAAAAAGAAGATACTCGCCAATCCTTCCTATCGGACAACCCAACTAAGTTCAATAATTCATCAACTCTTTGGCTGACTTTAGCTCTAGGAACTCCATACAATAATCCAAAATATTCTAAAAGTTCGCCTGCTTTTGGCCTTTCGTATAGATTTGGCTCTTCTGGTAGATATCCTATTATTTTTTTGATTTCGGCCGAATGTTTTTGAAGATCTTTTCCGTCAATTAATATCTGGCCTTTGGACGGCTTTAAAATACCGCAGAGAAGTCTAATCAAAGTTGTCTTTCCTGCACCATTTGGGCCAACTATTCCTATTGTCGTTCCATCCTCTATTCTGATTGTAGCATTGTCTAGGGCTTTATGATCACCAAAGAATTTTGAAACATCAAGAAACTCTATCATTAAGAAAGATTAGGATACTTTTTCTATTTAAACGTCTTTGCTTTTAATTAAGGAATTCTCAATAAATTTAGTTATAGTTTAATTTTTAAACTATTAAATATAAACTCAATAGATATTCATGAAGGGTTTAATTGAAGTATACACAGGAAATGGCAAGGGAAAAAGCACGGCTGCTTTTGGGCTTGCTTTAAGGGCATCCGGGCGCGGCCTTAAATCTATTGTAGTACAGTTCATGAAACAAGGAAACTCATATGGGGAGCATTTTGCAATAGAAAAAATAGAGAACATAGATATAGCATCATTTGGAACCCCAAAATTTGTTAATTTTAAAAATCCAAGTAAAGAGGATATTAATCTAGCTAAAGAAGCATTGGAATTTTCTAGAGAGACCATTTATAGCTTAAAATATGATCTCGTAATTCTCGATGAAATAAATATTGCCTTGCATTTTAAATTAATAGATTTGGAGAAGGTAATTGATATACTTAAAAATAAACCCGAGGGTGTGGAGGTCATACTAACGGGAAGGTACGCACCAAAAGAGTTGATAGAAATTGCAGATTTAGTTTCAGAAATAATTGAAGTAAAACATCCATACCAAAAAGGGATTGCTGCAAGAGAAGGGATTGAATATTAGCCACTTCTAGCTATGCCAACTAATCAAAACCTTTTAAATTCAAATAGAATACTTTTTTTATGGATTACTTAACTATTCTAAAGATAATTTTTGGGGGAATTATCCTTTTTCATGCTTCTTACCTTGATATTAAAAAGCGAGAAATTGAAGAGTGGCATTGGATTATACTTGCAATTGTTGGATTAGTCCATGCAATTTATTTATCTTTTACATTCCAATCATTTAGACCTTTGTTAATCACTGGCGGGGTATTTTTACTAATGTTTGGACTTGCCCTAATATTATTCTATTTGGGTTTATTTGGAGGGGGTGATGGGAAGATATTAATGGGCATTGGAGCTCTTCTACCCGCTCTTCCTGGGAAAGAATATGCATTTGGCCTATTTCCTATGTCAGTATTTGATAATGCACTTATACTAAGTATTCTTCTTCCTATTGTGATATTATTTTATAATATCTTTAGGGGAGATTCTCCAAAAGAATACGATTCAGGAAAGATTAAAAAAATAATTGCAATGTTAGTCGGCTATAGGATTAAAACGGAGAATCTTTCTGAGAAGTTTTACCCCCTAGAAGAATTTAAAGAAGGAAAAAGATTGATAAAACTTTTTATAGGAGACCTTGATTTTGACGTTGCAAAATATAAAGAGGAACTTAATGAAAAAGGAATAGGAAATCTTTGGGCAACTCCCGGACTTCCATTTGTTGTACCGATTACTTTTGGTTATTTTATAGCCGTCTTTTTTGGGGATATCATGCTTAGGGTAGTAATGGCCTTAATTTGAATTAATAAGAAAATATTATTAACAAGTTAGAATTTAATTGTTTCAATAGCAATGCTTTTATATATTGCAGCATATTATACTTAGACCATGAAAAAGATTTTCAGTATCAAAATAGGAGGGTACCTGATTTCAATATTAGCAATATTGCTAGTAGGTATTTCCTATTTCTTTCTCGGGGACAGATCTTTTTACATGGTCAGGGGATCAATTATAGCCTTTTTAGTTGCAGCAGTGATTCTTGAATATATGTCATATCGTATAAGAAATGTAATTGATTACTTTAGAAACCCTTTGACAATAGTAATGGGTGTGGCTGACTCGTTAAAGGCTGAAAATCTGCCACCAAAAGAGAGGGAACAATTAATTTTCTTGAAAAAAACCCTTGATAATATGGAAAGAATGTATAATGAAATCACATGAGGTATCAAAATGGTGAAGGTATTAATAGCTGAAGATTATTTGGAGCTTTTGGATTTTTACAAAATATCCCTAGGCTATGAACTTCTCCTTGCTAAGGATGGAGATGAAGCACTTGAGATGTACATAAAGCATAAACCGGATATAGTCCTTATGGATCTAAAATTACCAAAAAAAGACGGTCTTGACGTTACAAAAGAAATATTGAAAATCGATCCAGACGCAAGAATTGTTGCCATTACGGCATATGGTTACCTTGGACCTAAAGCTCTAGAAGTTGGAGCTAAGGATGTAATAAGAAAACCGTTTAAAATATCCGAATTAAATGACTTAATTAACAAATATGCCAAAAAATAAGTGCAATAACAACTCTTAAATATATTACTTACAATTTACTATCAATGGCTATTGAAAAAACACAAAAAAAGAAAACTCCAAAAAAATGGTTTATAATTCCAGTTATTTTTATTGCCTTATTTATAGTTATTGATAATGTTTTTTTCACCGATTATTACTCCACGGGACCTCCGATCCCTCCTGTATTGACTCAGAATGCAACTGATGTCCAGGTTGATCAATACACTGAAAAAATTCAGGACTTAGAAAAACTCCTCTCCACAACCCAAGAAGAAAATGAGCAATTACTCGTATACCAAAAACTTTTCATTAATTCTCAAAAAAGATCTTCACTGATTTTATAGAGATACTCCGATAGAATAGAGCGAAATATAGTGGAGGATCAGAGAAATATGGGAAAATTTATCACTCCCGATTCCGAAGGAATATCTAAAATAAATCAAGAGATCCCTCAAGGAAACTATCTTCTAAATTCATATAACTATATAATTGATAATTTCTATTATTATTATGATCCTTTTACTAGAACTTCAGAAGGAACCCAAGAATGGACAAACATCAAAGCCTATGATTTAAAAAATGACAAGTGGCTTGAAGTTAAACTTAGAGATTCAGTAACTCTGCAGAACTTTCCAGATATTATTTTCTATCCTGACGAAACAATAGATTTTGGAGGGGGGGATTGTGAAGACTTTGCAATTCTTTATACTTCAATGGCAATTTGTAAAGGGCACTCCTCTTACGTATATATTGTAGATATAGATAAAGATGGCATGGAAATACTTCATGCAATATCTATTGTAGACAATAAGATACTTGTAGATATCCCTTCAAAGCTTTTCATTGAGGGGAATGGTGAAGAAGATTTATTTAATAAATATATCAAGGCAATAAAAGCTCAAAAAGTTACAATACTCAATAGTTTCAATGACCATGAATTTTCAAATATAAAAAAGAGTTACAGTTAGCTATTCCAACAAAATTCATTGTACCCGCATCTTTTGCAAAAATTCTTTTTTTCTTTCTTGGGCTCTATCTCTTCTTCAAGAATTTCTTTTACTTTTGATAGTATATCTAATACCTCTTTTTTATCTTCTTCTTTTATAAGAAAAGGAATCCGCTGTTTGACTTGGTAGTACTCTAAAAAACCTAATGGAATCTTAATGCCTCTTTCTTTCTCTAAGAGGAGAGCATAAGCTGATACCTGCAATTTCTCATGTTTTCTCATACCATTTGAAAACAGGCCTGTTTTAAGTTCCACAGGAAACAGATTTCCTTCAGAATCTTCTTCAAGTTTGTCAATTTTTCCACATAATCCCAATTCATTTGAGGATACAGAATACTCCATGTCCTTCAGCATGAATAGATTTTTGTAGAGGTTTGAGTCTTTTCCATAAAGCCCCATATATTTTTTGATTCTAATGGACTTAAGGAGTTCATCCTCCTTTAATTCTTCTTGGAGCTCTTTAATAAGTTCTAGGTAGTCAACGCCAGTTTCTTTTAGTTTTGATTTATTTTTTATCATGATGTTTTTGATGACTCTCTTTGAATCTGCATAGAGTATCTTGAAGATTTCATCGATACCCATATTTTCATCTATTCTCTGTTCAATTATTATTTTCTCTCTAGACAACACTTCTTCGTAGATTTTGTGAATTATAGTTCCAGTGAGCATCTCGGAAGTTTGAGTTAGGGGAAGTCCTTTGATTTTTTTTAAATATAGCTTATATGGACAAAATAAGTATTCGGTAAGATCTGTAACGTAAATCATAGTTTGCCCCACATTACATTACGCGATAAATAATGGCACTTAGAAGGAATATAAGTAGGACTAGGTACATGGCCTTCTTAATATTTCTTTGTATCTTGCCAGGACTTTCCTTGCTCTTTAGAATATCAAAAAGTATGTATAAAACATAAACTACCACAGGCGTTACAATTCCGAGATAAATATATCCATAAAGACCGCTAATAAATGGGATATATAATAGAAAAGCCGCAATTAAGAGAAAAACAAAAGCCAGATTGAATGATTTAGATTCTCCTATTATTGCCGGAAGAGTTTTTGCACCTTTTTTTACGTCCCCTTCGAGATCCTCTATATCCTTTACAACTTCTCTTGAAACCATAGCAAAAAATGAAACAAGAGCAAGTATTAATACTCCTTTGTAACTTCCAACTGCTGTTCCGCCATAAATAAAAGTTATTGATGTAAGAAATGAAACAAGCAGATTCCCCGAAAAAGGCTTTTTCTTAAAAGTCATTGCGTATAGATACATCAAGATGCAAGCTGCAACACATATCGAGAATGCCAAAAGACTTACCATAAATGCTAGAATACACGAGACAATAAAAGAAAAAATTGAAAAACTATACGCTGTCTTTAAGCTCATGGCCCCTCTTGGCAGGACTCTCTTTGGAGCATTTATTTTATCTATCTCATAGTCAAAATAATCATTTATAGTATTTCCACCACTACATGCAAATATTGCAACGAAGAATACTAAAATAATCTTAGATATGTCTTGTATCCCTCCCCCTGCAACAAGTGCACCTATTAAAACAGCAACACCAGAAAATAGTGCATTTGAAGGCCTTGTTATTTCAACAAATTCTTTCAATCCCATAGCATCCTCTCAATACTCTCAAGTTCTTCTATGTTCCCTGAAGTCATAGGATAGTTAGGCGTGAAAGGGCACTTAGGCTCTTTTTCCTTTGATATTATATAAGTATTAATTGCCCTTGCCATCTCAACTATCTCATTTTTATCGTAGGTTAAGAGTGGCCTTAATACGGGCACTTTAACAGTTGAATCGAGGAGTGCTAGATTTTTTAAAGTTTGGGACGCAACTTGGCCCAGATTCTCTCCAGTAATTATTGCAAGATATCCTTTTTCATTACATAACTTCTCTGCTTCTTGGAGGAACCTCTTCTTACAGAAAATACATACCCACTTCTCTTTTCCCTTTTCACAAAGTTTTTGCTTTGTGTTTGAAAGATAGGGTATCCCATCAACTATATAGTCTTTAATTTCGTGGCCATATGAAAATTTCTGAAGATTCTCTTTTATTTTCAGATATTTTTGATATCCTTCCTCTGTAATCTTAAAATGCATGAGGTCTACCTTGCACCCTCTTTTCATCATTAACCATGCTGCAACAGGGGAATCAATACCGCTTGACACAAGACATATCGCCTCACCCTGAACCCCAATTGGAAGGCCTCCAAAAGCTTCAATTCTTTCAGTAAAAAGATAAGCATAATTTTCATGAAATTCTATTCCAATTTCAAAATCATAGTTTGAAAGACTAACCTCAAGATTTAGATTTTCTTTTAGGAAAGCACCTAAAACTTCATTTACCTCATTTGAAGTCATTGAGAATTCTTTAGTTATCCTTCTGGCACTAACTCTAAATTTTTTTCCTTTGTTTCTTGATAACTCTAAGGCCCTCTCTTTAATCATTTCAAAATCTGCCTCAATCTTGATAGCAGGAGAAAGAGAAGTAATGCCAAATACATTTTTTAAAGCAATAGACGCATTATAGGTATCCTCAGTATATACAATAAATCTTCCTAGTACAATATTTATTGAAGAGTAGGCTATATGATTTTTTTCTAGGCAATCCTTCATGTTTTCCAAGAGAGTCTTATTCCACCATTTCCTTGTTTGATCAGACTTTAAGGCTATCTCTCCATACCTAACAAGGACACAGCCCTCCACTTAGCCCCCTCCTATCTCGAGGAAGCTTTCGGCAACATAACCCACTTGTTCCCAGGAAAGGCCATATGTTGATATCTTAAACTTTCTTGTTCTACCAGGTTTCATCCCTATTATTCCCCTATCCTTTAATTCATAGTAAAGGAAGTACCCTTTTTTCTTGTGAGTCTTTGCAATGTTATCATAAACTGGAGTGTCTAATTTTATTAAATCATGATTTTTAGGTTTTTCACCAAGTTGTTTTATATCAATTTTTTCTAGCTCGTTTACAAGGTATCTTGCTTTCTTTACTTCTTCATCCCAATTCTTTACTCTCTCCTTAACATGCGGAAAAGATGCCATCAAAGCCATAAGTGAAGCTCCCCTTGTAGAACACCCAAGGATTTCTAGTGGTTTTGACTTCCAGTTTGTCCCAGGCTTAAACACTTTGTCCTGCCACCCTTCTTTTACTGCAAGTATGCCTATGTTTCCACCACCGGCGGCCCAAGATTTGTGGCCAGAGCATGCGATAAAATCTGCACCGATTTTCTTTCCATCAATTTCCATTCTCCCAGAGGAATATGCGGTATTAAGTAAAAAAGGAACAGAATAATCATTACAAATCTTTCCAACTTCTTTCGCGTCGACTAAATTTCCATATTCCCCATCTACATGAGTCAATAATGCGAGCTCAGGATATTTGCCAGTTTCTTTTTTGATTAACTCAAAGCCTTCTGAGTAACCTTCTGGATTTATCTTAAATTCAGGTTCTCCACTATTGGGTACTTTATATATTTTTAATCCTGCTCTTTCTGCAGCAACTTCGGAACTATAGTGCATGTTCCCATCACAGAGTATACTGCCACCAGTTGAAATAGAATGCATCACCCCATACTTTGCCTCTCTACAGCCATTTGTAGGTAGAACGTAATCCATGCCCAAAAAGTCCGAAACTTCCCCTAAAAATCCAGCGATATCTGGCTCAGTAGTAATATGCAGGGCGCCTTTACACCAATCACAGATTGAGTATCCGTCAATATATGAGATAATTATTTTTCTTGCATCAGCAGTTGTCCTTCCCCCAGTTTGTAGAGGATTTAGATTAATAAACGATTCTTCTCTGTCCCTTAATTCAAGTTTTCCAATGTTCATTTGGACACCCTATCTGAAATTAAATCGCAGTTCTTTTTAATACCCTCAATAATATTCAAGTCTTGTTCTTTTTCTTCTTCACTTAATTTATGAAAAGGGGCTGTTTTTCTCCAGATTTCCCTCAAATCTTCTATTAAAAACGCCATATCAAAAGTTTTTTCAACCACATCTTCCATGAGATTCATTTATTATAATTTTATTTAAGTATTGCCCTTCTCCATTAGTACTTACTCTAATAGAAATCTTTAAAATAAAATAGAGTTTTTCTAAGATAGTGATTATAATGGTAGCAGAGAGAGTAAAACTTGTTATCCCCTCAAAAATTAGAGAGCTCTCAGAAAGAGCGAAAAAGATTGAAAATGTTATAAGCCTTGGTATAGGTGAACCGGATTTTGATACTCCCATCCATATAAAGGAAGCTGCAAAAAAAGCCTTAGATCAGGGATTTACTCACTATACTGAAAATCAGGGAATGTTTAAGGTTAGAAAAGCAATTTCTGATAGATATATGAGATTATTTTCTGCAGAAGTTCATCCACAAAATATTCTTATGACTGCGGGAGCATACGAAGCGGTATATCTTGCATTCATGGCACTACTAAACAAAGGTGATGAAGTCTTGATTCCAGACCCTATATTTTTATGCTATGAAAACGATGCATACATGTCAGAATCAATACCTGTAAGGTTCCCATTATACGAAGAGAATAGCTTTAGACCTTCTCAAGACGACATACTTGATAGAGTCAATCAAAAGACAAAGATGCTAGTTTTGAATTACCCATCAAATCCAACTGGAGGGGTCCTTGAAAAGAGCGATTATAAGATGATAACTGACATCTGTGAAGATCATAATCTCTATCTGTTATCTGACGATACTTATGAAGAAATAGTATTTGATGGTTACAAACCTGACTGCTTTTTGAACTATTATGATAAAACCATTATAACAAACTCATTTTCAAAGAACTATGCAATGACTGGATGGAGAGTTGGATTTGTAGCTGCTGAAAAAGAGATGCTTACCCCAATGCTTAGGATACATCAATATGCAGTTTCATGCTTGAATACTCCTGCTCTTGAAGGAACATACACTGCACTTACATCTTCTCAACAATGTGTTTCTGATATGGTCAAAGAGTATGAGAGGAGAAGAAATCTTATCGTAGAAGGGCTAAACAAACTTCCAGGAGTTTCTTGTATAAATCCAAAGGGAACATTCTACTGTTTTGCTAATATAACTGAGACAGGTATGACTTCAAGGGAATTTTCTGACTTCATGCTTGACAATGCTAAAGTTGTAGTTGTTCCAGGAGATGCTTTTGGTGATAGGGGAGAAGGATTTATTAGATGCTCTTTTGCAACAGACTATGCAAAGATTGAAGAAGCATTAATCAGAATGGAAAAGGCATTAAAATCATTTTGATTTTTTTATTAATATATATGCCCCTACCATTATCAATAAGCCACCAGTCCAACCTACTAATGAAAGTTTTTCCCCTAATATGATGTATGAAAGCAATGCCGATACTAGGGCACCCATTAAGAAGAATAATGTTGCAGTCAATGGGCCTTCAATTTCGATGCCCCTATAGTAAAGAAAAATAAATATGATTTCTAGCAAGGCTAAGGCAAGAACTGTGTAAGGAATTGATAGTATAGGAGAAAGAGTATCGATTCCAAATAATGCTGAAACTATTAAAACGGTAAAAAGAGAGCCAATGAAAATTCTTATAGCTGAAATCATATACGAGTTTACTTTTTTCATAGTAATTTTTGCCAAGACGTTAGTGAAGCCCACCTGCATGGACGCTAGAAGAACTAGGATATCCCCCCAGTGGGGATTCAAGGCTTTCCCATCTGTCGATATAAGATACATTCCAATAAACATTATGGCCATTGATGAATATTGGCTCTTTTGAATTTTATCCTTCAGCAAGAAATGTGAAAACAAGGCAGTAAATATAAAGACAAATCTAAATATGAATCCTGCATTTATTGCAAGTGTGTATGCTTGCCCAATGTAAAGAGTCATCATAGCAGTGCCACTTCCAATTACTCCAAGGATAGTTAGATCCCTTTTCGGTAATGGAGTTTCATAGTTGACTTTATCTTTTAATAAAAATATTGCCAGAATCATCATTGGTATTGACAAAAGAGATCTAGAAGATACAAGGCTATATGACGTGTATCCTTGATTTAAGGCCATCTTCACAAGGATAATTGAAAATCCATACAAAGCAGAGGAAATAGATAAAACAGCGATGCCTTCAGTTTTCATAGATATCTCCGATAACAAAAATCCTTCAAACGTTTTATATATCCTTTGTTCTTTCGTAAGCTTTTTATATATTTGATTAAATGTGGATTAGACTAGGCCGGGAGGTTAGGCGCCTCCTGTTACCTCAAGCCGTCTTAAGAGGGGCCGAAGCCTGGAAAGCAGTTGGATATCTACATGGTGGAAACCCTACGACGTTGAAGCCATGTCCTACAGGATTGGCGGCGGATCAGTCCATTTTGGAAGAGATGGACAAACCCTTCACCTTTCGAACCCCGCCAGGCCCGGAAGGGAGCAACGGTAGGGAGGACGTTTAATGCTTGTAGGGTAGCAGGGTCGAGTACGGGGGAATCCCTCCCTTGTAGTCTATTCTGCCCATTTCCAGGCGGGTCACTATCCATAAATTTAAAAACAAAATTAAATCATTTATTTTAAGCCGAGGTGGCCCAGCTTGGTACGGCGCGGGATTGCTAATCCCGTTCTCCTTGTGAGATCTAGGGTTCAAATCCCTACCTCGGCGCTTTAGATGAATGGAGCTTTTCTTTATCTCAGTACCTCTTGTACTTTTAAGGCCAAAATCCGTAACACTTAATAAGATTAGAATCTTTTTTATATTACTATAATGGTGGTTTCAATGAAGAAAATATTTGCCATAATTGTGTCTTTGCTATTTGTAGTAAGTCTATTTGGTGTTACTCAAACGATGGCTCAACTTGATTGTTGTACTCCAGAGAACTTTGAAGTCAGCAGAACTTCAGTTCATGTTGGAGAAACATTCACTGTTTCCTTTCGGATGTTTTGTGGTATGTTGTATATCCCTGACGATAGTCTTTTTGAATTAACACACATAAATATTTATGATGAAACTGGAGCTCTACGTTACAGTATTGAGAATGATGGACAACCATTCTCTATTCAGGTAAACGGTATGTATTTGGAGGAGATTACACTTAGGGCCATTAGACCAGGCACAGTTTTTTTCGGGTTGGATTGCAGTGGATTTACTTGCCAAGTATGTGATATAACTTGTGATTGCCATAAAACAGTCACAATAACTCCAAAAGAATATCCAATGCTAAAGTTCATGAAGATACTTGAGAAGAACAAAAACAAAGAATAAATAATTATTATTTTTATTTCAACACTTTTTTCTATTTCAACTTAGGCAAATGTTTATATATTTATGATGATTTATTTTTAGGTAATTATAATGGTGTTAACTATGAAGAAAATATTTGTTATTTTGATATCCTTAATATTTGTAGCAAGTGTATTTGGTGTTGCTCAAACTATGGCCTTACCCACTCCTCCTTCTTCTCCTGATTGTTGTGATTCAGAAAATTTTAATATAAGTAGAACGTCAGTTAGAGTTGGAGAAACATTTACTGTTTCAGTAACTTATGGATGTTTTTTCTGTTTAGAAGGAGTAGGTTTTGAGAGTCCTTGTGATGTTCAAACTACATGGTCTACTCTGATTACTGGCCCTCCTCAGTTTCCATTTCCAGTGGGGTCTCCTATTGAGGTGATAGGTGTACAAGATCTCGGACAAAATAAGTATATAGTAACTTTGAAGGCAGTTAGTCCTGGCACATTAGTTTTCAAAAATACCCAATGTTGTAACGAAGAAACTACAGTCAAAATATTTCCAAGAGCACTTCCAATGCTTAAGTTCATGAAGATACTTGGACTGGGTAACACAGATTAATTTATTTTTTTATTACAAACTTTTTTTAATTTCAACTTAAGACAAATCTTAAATACATCGAACTCTAAAATATCCACAGACATAAATAAGTCTAGATAGATTGCTAATCCTTTGTTATTACATTATCCAAAATCTTTGAATTAGGGATAAGTAAATACCTTCCATCTTCTCTCTTGATTTTTGTATATATCAAAGAAACTTCTTCAACTATGCCTTCCATGTCCTCAATTTTAATAGTATCCCCAACATTTATCTGCCTATAAAAAACAATAAAAATCCCAGAAAAAAGATTTGGTATAATATTCTTTAATCCAATTATTGTTATTACCGACCATAAAGCCATTATTATTGTTATTGTTATTACAAGAATCCCCGTGCTGACTTTTAGCTGTGTTAAGGCCATCGTCCCTACAAGTATGTAAATAAAATATCTTATACCTTTGCCAAAGAACCAATATTTTGGGATATTTGTATCCTCAAATACCTTTTCTACAAATATGGCAATCTTATCTGCTACAACAAGCCCAATTATAACTACAAAAAAAGCTATCAAGATATTGGGGACATAATTAATGAATATACCTATGGAGTTGCTGATACCTGGCAAATTTAGGACTTCAAAAGCCAAGAATATTGCAATTATGTATACAATCCAACTAATAAAGACCTCAACACTCTTTAATATTTTGAATCCTACCCTTTCTGTAATCTTTTCAGCTTCAGTTTTTTTAAGAGCTCTTTCAATACCCATTTTTTTCATTATGGCTTCAGTCAATCTAGCAAGACCTTTTCCAATAAAGAATCCGGCTACAAGGATTAGGATTGCAAAAAATATTCTGGGCAAAATCTGTGAAAATGCAGAGAATAATGAATCAAAAAATAATCTAATTTCAAGGAATATTAAGTCAAGATTCATTTTAATCAACCTTTACCTCATCAGGGTCAACTTCCCAGACTAACTCACCATTTTTGAATATACGAATCATATTGTCCGATTCTGCAAGGACTATTGCAACAGCATCTGTGACCTTTGTCATCCATGCAGCGGATAGGTGCCTCGCCCCAAGCCCCTTTGGGAGGGAGATACCATCTTTCCCAGCCTCGAGGTATCTTGAAGCTGCCAGTAGCTTTCCATCGCCAGATATAATAAAAGCCCCATCAAGTCTTGAAAATTCTTTTATCATATTCTGGACTCCTGTGTCATTAATTGTTACATAACTCCTTTCAAATGGATTGTAAGTTATCTGAGAGGATTTCTGCATGACATTTCCACAGTCCCCAATAATAAAAGAAGTCCCAATTGGTTTTCCTTCTTTACCTTTTCTGCCTAATTGGACTGCAATTGAAAGAACGGAATAAATAACATCAGTTTTAACATTCTTTAGAGAGAAAAACAACTCATAGATACCCTTGGCATTTATCTGATTTGTTTTCCTTGTTATTATAAAATTATAAGATTCGCTATCGAGCCTTCCTATATAGACAATCTTATCCTCATTTTTTAGCAGGTCTTGCATTAGGGCGGCAGAAATAGCAAACTCTAGCCTTGTCGTAATCTTCTTCAATATCCCCGGAACAAAGATTATGTTTTCAAATTTTTTCTTTATTTTTTCATTGGAAGAAACCCCAAATAGATTTACTTCTCTAGAAGAAATAAATCCTTGAAGCCTTTCCATATCTTTTATAGAGTCAATTTCAACTAGAACAGCATCTGCATTTATGTCCTGGAATAGTGATATTCCTGCCCGAATAAAAGGATCGATTTCCATATATTTACTCCATGAAATTTTTTTCTATTATATCCCCTTCTGGCCTTATTTCTGAAAATATCTGGCCTTGGAATTTGTATATTTTTGTGCGATTATCCATCCAGCAATCCAATGGTAGTCCAGCCTTTATGCATGCATGGGATAGAAACTCTTCACTGTTCCACTTTTCTTCCACTGGCACCTGTGGAAGGAGTAAACCTTTCCTAAATCCTAATTCAACTATAAGGCCGTCTTTTCCAACTTCAATTTTAGGTGGATACTCCATTACATCTTCGACTTTTACTAGCTCTGGAGGTGTTAGAACTGTGACTTCAATAACTAAGTTCTTAAGTTCATCAGGTCTGACTTTTTGGAATCGTGGATCTCTGGTAGCTGAGGAAACTGATGCATCAAGGAGGGCATCTATTAGGGGAAGCACCGGTTCTGGATATCCTATACACCCTCGTAAACTGTATTTTGGGTAAGTGTGAAGTGTAACAAACACCCCACAATTTTTTTTAAATGATTCAGGGATGTCTTGTATTTCTATATTTTTTCTTTTTTCAAGGTAGGATTCAATATTTTTCCTTGCGAGAAATACAAGCTTCTTCCCTTCCTCTAAATTATACATTAAAGATAATTATTTAAGTCAATATAAATAGTTTTTGCATATGGTGATTTAATAGAAGCTGTAATACTTGCCGCAGGAAAAGGAGTTAGACTCTCCCCACTAACTGACGAAATACCAAAACCAATGTTGCCATTAGGGGATACAACTATACTTGGGAATATATTAAGAATATTCAAATCATCCGGTATAGAAAAGGTATCAATAATTGTTGGGCACAAAGCCGAGATAATCAAAGATTACATAAAAAATAATAATATTGGTCTTCAGGTAAGTTTCATTGAACAGAAGGAGCGCCTTGGGACTGGGCATGCTTTAATGATCGCATCTGAATATGTAAACTCTGATTTTATATGTGTCTATGGGGATCTCCTATTTAAAGAGAGTTTCATTGTTTCGCTTTTATCTAGATTTGAATCATCTGAATCTGTCGCAATGATGGCATTAACAGAGAGTGAAACACCTGAGTTCTTTGGAAGTGTTACAGTCAATGGAGACGAAGTATCTGGAATCTATGAAAAATCTGATAATCCACCTTCTAATTTGATAAATACTGGGATATATTGTTTTAAAAAAGAAGCTTTTTCATACATAAATAAAACAAAATTATCCTCACGAGGGGAATATGAGCTCACCGATTCCCTCAAGATGATGATGCAAGATGGAAAGAAGGTCAAATGGATGCCTTTGGGTGGAAAATGGCTTGACATTGGAAGGCCTTGGGACCTAATAGATGCAAATATGTTCTTTCTGGAAACTCTTAAGGATTATTTATCACAAGATTCAAAGATTTCGCCTGACTCAAAGATAGGCTCTCCTGTCCACATCGATTCTTTTTCAACTATTGGTTCTTCAGAAATTATTTCACCCTGTTTAATATCCAGTAATGTTAAAATCAGCGATAATTCAAAGATAAATTCTTCAGTTATTAGAAAAAATGTTGTAATCGGAAAAAACTGCGTCATTGAAACTTCAGTCATAATGGAAGGTGTAAAAATAGGAGACAACTCTATTGTTTCTTTTTCTATAATTGGGGAAAATTCAGAAATAGGAAGAAATGTTAATTTTGAAAGCAAATCTAAGGATACTATAAAAGTTGAGATAAAAGGAGCGCTTGTGGATTCAAACAGGAAGCAGCTAGGTTCAATAGTAGGAAGAAATGTAAAGATAAATGACAATATGATGATAAAGCCTGGCCAGAAGATTGAATCAGGCTCTATATAAAAAATAAATATTTTTTATTCTAGTTCAAAAAGATGATTACAGTATGTGCACTTGTAGATTTTTTTTCTGTCTTCTATTATATGTGTTGGAACGACTTTTGAACCACAGCGTGGGCATTTAGGAAGTACTCCTTGTTCTCTAGTAGTTCTTGTTATTTGTTTAACGCCTGGAATTCTCTTGATTTTTTCTCTTTGTGCATGAGTTAAGAATCCTACCACTATACCTATAAGGCCAAATCCGCCCAAGATATATGCTACCGGCCTATACTCATCGTGCCAGTAAGTTTCTTGCTTTGTGACGGTCTCAAGTTCCTGGTAAGGTATCTTCTCTTCGTATGTTTCAGTTACATTTTCTATAACAGTCTCAAGGTACTCTTGTCTTGTGGTAGAAGACTCCTGCTTTATTATAGTGTACTCTATTCTTTTTGAATAGGCAAAAAGTCTATTTGAAAGTATTATTCTGTATTGCTGTATCCCTGCACTTGCTGGAACAGTCCAAAAACTATTCAACTCAATAGTTCCAATTGGTGCATCATAATAGGCATTGTAAGCTTGTTGTGATAACCAAAGTTCGTAATTTCTACTATCCACTATTTTAAATTCAAACCAACGCTCGATATCTCTCTTGTTTTGGTCTGTAGTAATTATGTATCTAATCCTATCGTTTGGTTTTAATAGTGGTTCACCAAGCGTTATGTACTCATTAGGTTCAAAGTCTTTTGAAGAATCAATTATTGTAGAATTTGTATAGACTATAACTTCCCTAGTTCTCTTAACAAGTTTCTCCTGTGGAACGATCCTCTCTCGTATCTCAATCCTTTCCTTTGTGACGTATTCTTGTGTAGTTACCGTTCTTTGCAAAGGTATAGTTGTGTAATAAAATAAGCCCCCCGCTACAATTAGAAGAATAAGGCCCAAAACAATAAAATCAGTTCTTTTTGCCATAGTTATCACCATTGAAATTAATATTTATTAATAGAATACCTATTTATATTTATCGGAAACAATTAAAAATTTCCCTAAATATTAGATAAAATAAAGTAATTATGCGTGTTTTATAGGGTAACGGGCACCACAAGCCTCACATTGAAGAAAAGTAATCCTGTCTTCTCTAATAATTCTGGTGTCTGGCCTGTTGCATTCTGTACATATTACAGACTCCTTAGCATACTTCTCAATTTTTTCATTTATAACTGAAGATGAAAACTTCCCTTGGAAAATAGCTTCTTGACCGCTCATATTTCCTGCTGTTGCAAGCTCTCTTAAGATATATTTCAAGAATGCATCGACATCCCTATTAAGAACTGAGGCGATTTCTCTGAAATTTTTTACTATTGTTCTGTTCCCCATTATAAATGAATCTACTCTAGGAATTTCAAATCTGCTTGTTTCAAAGACGTTTTTTGGCAATAGCTCTTCAGCCCGATTTAGAAGTGATTCGTAGTCTGTTTTTTCATCTCCCATATTTGGAAAATGATTTTTACGATTTATAAAGTTACCGAAAGTTTTAAATCGGAAATCAGATTTTCTATTATTACCAGCCGGGTAGGGTAGCGGTCAATCCTGCGGGGTTTTGGTCCCTGCGACAACGGTTCGAATCCGTTCCCGGCTATCACTTTCTTTCTCAATAAATTTATATAATAAAGTTCCTTTAAAATATTGGGATAAAATGTTTAGAAAGTTATTTGGCTTAGTCATTATAATTTCATTTGTATCTGCCTTTGCAGGGTGTAACTCTCAAGATAAAGGGCAGACAGCAAAAGACGTGTTGCAGGACTGGAGAAGCCAGGACTTTACTGAAACTCAAGATCCAAAGATTGAGGAGAAAATCCCAAAGTCCACTGGAGAAACACTATCTGGGTCAATAGCGTGCCCTATGCAGATAACTGACTATCGCCAAAGAATCGATGGCAACAGGATTTACATCGAGGGAAATGTTTACAATTACGGGGATGCAAGCTATAAGAATCCAAGAATCGATTGTGTAAAATTGTATATTTTCTTCTTCAATAATAAAGGTGACATAATTGCTCAGGAATCCTATAATTTGGGCGTTGGGGAACTAAGATATGGGGAAAAGTTCCCCTTCAGCGTTAGTGTAAATATGCCATCGGGGACAGAAAGATACGTTGTCAAAGTAAGGTGTTGCAACAGATGAAAACAGGAGTGGGGCAGACTCTTGCCATATCATTTGGATTTTGCAATGAAAACAAAAAACTTTTCATACCTACTCTGATATCAATGTACACTGTTTACTTCCTCTCTGTTAT
>JABLXD010000004.1 GCA_013178285.1 Methanofastidiosum sp. | reverse complement strand
GAGATATAAATAATTGAGCCACAGATTAACTTTCCTGTCGAAGACAGAGATGATGAGCAGCCTATCTTCATTCCTGAAGAAGACTACGACGAAGATTAAAATAAATTATAATCTTTTTTGATAAAATTTATGTTTAAATCAATAATGTAAGAATTCTTAGAATAACATTATACTAACCGAAAACTATTTTAAGAATATATTCTCTATATGAAAAGGGGGGCTTTTATTGCCAGAAAAGAGATTAAGAATTTTGATAGCTAAACCAGGTCTTGATGGGCATGATAGAGGGGCAAAGGTAGTCGCTAGGGCTTTGAGAGATGCAGGTATGGAAGTAATTTATACTGGACTAAGACAGACTCCGGAAAGCATTGTTGAAACAGCCCTACAAGAGGATGTGGATGTCATAGGGCTTAGTATACTATCCGGCGCACACAATCACCTGTTTAAAAAAGTAATAGACCTTCTGAAGAAAGAAGGTGCTGAGGATATCCCTATTTTTGGTGGAGGGATTATCCCTGAGGACGATATGCCCTATCTTAAGGACATTGGAGTAAAGAGAATATTTGGGCCTGGCACTAGTACAGAGGATATTGTCACATACATAAAAGAAATGACCAATAAATAGTAAAGAGTGCCTAAAATGAACTCCTATGATGAATTAATCAAGCGCATGATCTCCGGGGACAGAAGGGCGCTTGGAAAAATTATTACTTTAATGGAAAATGATCCATCTTCTTCTGCATATATAATTCCTCAGATACATAATTTAACTGGCAGAGCCCACATTATAGGGATTACTGGGCCTCCGGGTTCAGGCAAAAGTAGTATCGTCGATAAGTTGATATCATGTTATAGAAAAGAGGGACTTAAAGTCGGTGTAATTGCTATTGATCCTACGAGTCCTTTTACAGGCGGTGCCATACTTGGAGATAGAATAAGGATGAAACAACACTATATTGATAGAGATGTTTTCATTAGAAGTATGGCTACAAGAGGCAATCTAGGGGGCCTTTCTGAGGCAACTGGAAATACTATTAAAGCACTTGATGCATTTGGAAAAGATGTAATTATTATTGAAACGGTCGGTGCGGGACAAGTAGAAGTCGACATAGTGAAAGTAGCAGACACTGTAGTCGTTGTTTCTGTTCCGAGCATGGGGGATAGTGTCCAAACATTAAAAGCGGGAATTATGGAAATAGGTGATATATTTGCAGTCAATAAAGCAGATATCGAAGGTGTCGAGAAATGCATCTTGGAAATAAGGATGATGCTAGAACTCTCAGAGAAAAAAGAAGGCTGGGCCCCACCTATAATAAAAACCTATGGGAATAAAGATGATGGTGCCAACAAACTTTATGACTCCCTTAAGAATCATCACAAATATTTAATTGAATCTGGCCATCACGAAAAAAAGAGGATAATTAGGGGAAAAACTGAGTTGGTAAATATACTCCAAAACTTATTCATTAGAAATCTATATGATGTGATAAGTGAAGAAGAAATGGAAGAATACGCAAAAAAGATAGCAAATAGGGAAAAAGATCCGTACATGGTTATTGAGGAGTTAATTCCTAGATTAAAGAATGTTATACGGGGTGGATTTAATGATTAAAAAAATAGACCATATTGGAATAGCCGTGAACAATTTAGAAGAGTCTCTAAAATTTTATGAAGAGGCTCTTGGATTAAAAGTTGATAATATAGAGGAGGTCCCCGAGCAAAAAGTAAAGGTTGGATTTCTAGATATTGGGGGGGTTCATTTAGAACTTTTAGAATCAACTTCGCCTGATGGTACTGTTGCAAAATTTATTGAAAAAAGAGGTGAAGGGATACATCACATTGCGATCTTAGTTGATAATATAGAAAACAGCATAGAAGTAATGAAAGAAAAACAAGTTAAACTTATTGATGAAAATCCAAGAAAAGGCGCTGGCGGGTCTAAAATGGCATTTGTGCACCCTAAAAGCACTCATGGTATACTTTTAGAGCTATATGAGAAATAGATTTTTAAATAAAAAGATATATATACTGTATATTAAGATTTTATTATATATTAGGAGGAGTTTATATGGGCCTTTTTGGTGGTAGTAGTGAAAAAGATGAAAAATTGAATGTCCTCACGCAGAATTTAGAAGAAATTGAAAAGGAAAACAGGGCTCTAAAGATGCAACTTAAGGTTTATGAAGAAGAATACGAGAACATAGAGATCATTAAGGAAAAATTCGAGAAAATTACAAGAGAAAATCAAGACTTCATGAATAAGCTAAAAGAAGCTGAGGATAAGTACAGAGAAGTTGAAGAAAGAACTCACGACGTTATAACAGAAATAAGTGAGGAAAGGGACAAATACAAGTCTGAACTAAACAATGAAAGATCAAAGGAAATAATTGAGATAAGGCAAAAAGAAGAGTTAATCGAAGATGTTCAGAGAGAGCTTGAAAGGGTCAAATCAATTAACGAAGAACTTAACAGGCAGATGGAAGAAACAGAGAGGGGAAAAGTAATAGTTTTGGATGCCTTTGAAAAAGATATTGAGATTAGTGAAGGCGTAATAGTTAAAGGTGGATTAAAGACCAAAGAAAATGTAAAAATTGAAAATGATGCCCTTGTTAAAGGAGATATAATTGCTGGAAAAAACGTCACCCTTGGAGACAGAACAACTGTGCAGGGAGCTGTAAAATGTGATGGATCCTTAGTAATGGGAGAAGAAGCTGAAATTAGAGAAGAGATCTTTGCAGGCAATGCATTTATTTCAAACGGCAGCGTCATCCCTGTTTCAATCAAAACTACTGGAGACATTAAAGGTGGGGAAAGAATAAAAATTGGTGGCGAATTTATTGCCGGCGGTGATGTATTCTTAGGCAGTGAGGCAGTTATCAAGACAAAGCTTGAAGCAAATGGAAACGTTTCAATTGGCGAAAACAGCAAAGTTATGAAAGATGTAGTTTCAGATGGAGACGTTGTATTAGGTGCCAACAGCGATGCAAAAACAATCAAAGCAAAAGGAAATGTTACAATAGGCCACAATTGCAGCGTTAGTAAGATCCTTTCAGATGGTTCAGTAACTTTGATGGATGGAACACACATTAGCGAGGGAATAGAGTACAGAGGTTCAATAAAAATAGGTGGCGGCGTAACCCTCGAAGGAACTATAAGAACTAAAGATAGAGGAGAAATTTAAAAATTTAAAAAATTATTTTTTTATCTATACATATCTTTTTTTGTATAAAATACGGCTATAGCGCCAATTATTAATCCTATTAACAATCCTCCAATAAAGTACCCAACATAATTGTAGGAATTAGTTGTTACAAGTGTTGATGATTTCTCAATTTGGACTTCTTGTTCAGAGGATATATCTTCTAAAGGCTCTAAGAATCTAAGGGCAAATGCTACGCCTTTTGAGTATTTATAGAGAATTATTGAACCAATCTTATCAGATTCTTCAAATGTTGAGGCATATTCGTAATAGCTCTCTGCCATTAAAGGCTCTCCGCCATTCTTTCTTGCAAGGTATATTGCTCCTGCGGCCTGTTCTTTAGCTCTTTCAAGCCTTTGTTTAATCACATCTTCTCCGGAAGACCATAGTTCAATTGAAACGCTAGATCTAACCTTGCTATCTATAGCATCGAAAATAGCTGCTGCATACTTACCTTTTTCATACTCATTTTCAGCTGCTGTGAGTAGCTCTGCGCTTTGAGTGAGTAATGTATTCTGACCTACTAATGTTTGTGCATAAACAAGACTCAATCTTGCATCTTCAATTCTCTGACTTGCAGTATATTTTATTTGCGATTCATCAATTGTGGCTTCTCCAGTAGAATTTTCCTTACTTACATCCATCCATAGTTTTGCTGTTTTTGCCCTTTCTTGAGCAAAGTTTGAGTAGTAAATAGCATCATAGTATTTTTGATTATAGAAGTTCTTCCACGCCTCAGCTATTAGATTCTCAGCTTCAATGGCTCTTTTCTCTGATGCTGCTAGGCATTCAAAGGAGGTGATCCCTCTGATATTCAAGGATTCATTTGCAATTAGTTCATTTGCTTCGTCTAACTCTTTTTGAGCAGCTTCGATCTTTGCTTTGACAAAGTTTGAATCCTTGTTTATCATTACATCAATTGAATCGCTGATATAGTTAAGTTGTATTTTGGCATTGAATATATTGCTCATTGCGCTGTAGTATCTTTTTTCTGAAAGATTAGTTTTTGCTGTGTCAATATTAGTATTTGCTCTAGTTAGAAATTCATCTAAAGTCTGGTATTCCCTGTAACCTATTGTTTCAGAATTTAGTTTATTACTTGTAATTTTAGCTAGTTTCTCTACTGCGACAAAATCAGAAAGCGCCCTATCTTTTATGAAATCAGTATTAACGATAACTTTGGATGGAGGGGTATCTTCATGTATCCTGTAACCTGTAAAGTACCACAGAGCATCAACGGCATCGTCAACTTCGATTACTGTAATGCCCCAGCGGCTCTTTGAATACTCAATTACATTAACTGTATCAATTTTACCCTCTTCAATTATTTGGATAATTGATTGCCCACTTGGGATTAAGAATACTTTAATACCTTTTGCATTTGCACCCATTATCTTCTCCAATATTCCTCCTACTGGGCCTACAGTACCATCAGGATTTATCATCCCGGTCATCATGACATTAGGATCTATATCAAGCCCCTTGATTGAGGCTATTGTAGCAATAGTAAGCGCTGCTCCAGCAGAAGGCCCCCCAATTATTGGAGAATCTGCTCTAATTGTATAGAAATAATCATATTTTGAGTGGGATACCTTTAGTATGTCTGATGCAACTACAGATGCAAATCTACATGAAGCCTGCGTATCAAGCTCTGATAAAGGCCATGTATCAACAAATACCCTTCCCGTACCTGGTTTTACAAGAACTGTGGCATCAAAAACAGCCCCTTCAAGACCGGCATCTGTCCTTTTTACTGCAGGTACTTTAATCGTGATAGATTTTCCATCTTCTTCCTGTGATAACATCACGGGCAATAAACCAGTGAATATAATACTAAGCAAAAATATTGCCAATATTTTTTTATTCATTAAAACACCTAAATATTTTCTAAAAGTTTTTGGATTTTACTATAACAAGTTTCAAGTTTTTTCCAAGCGTTGTCCATGTCAGTTTTCTCAATGTTTGGATTTTGTATATTATCAAAGTAGTATCTTGTTAAATCCCTATACATCTGGCTCATCTTGAAGTATTCATGAGCTTTTGCATCTACAAGACTATTTGACAGATTATCAATTTCTATAATAAAATCTGCCCAAGTATTGATTTTTCTTCGCTCTTGTATCTTTGGTGTTTCATATGCGGCTTCTGAAACTTTTATTGGAGAGGCTTCATAGCTCTGAGGTTTTATTTCCTCTTTCTTTATTTCAGGTTCTACTGTTTTTTGCTTATCAAATATAGATACCTTTTCTGGAATTTTGATCCCAGGTATACCAGATTTACCCTTCTTTTTCTTGGAAACAACTCTAACTAGAAAAATAAGTACAATAAATAATACAATTAAGGCTGCAAATATTATCATCCAATACTGAGATAGGAATGTTTCTATAGAAGCCATTAATAAATGGAGTATAAAATTACTTATAACTTTTTCCATGGAAAAAATATTTACTCTAGATAACAAAATATGAAGATGATTACCGAAATCTTTAAATAGTTTTTTACATTATTATTTTTTAATATAAATCAAACTTATGTAAAAAGATGGTAATCTTTAATAAATAACTAATAATGGGATAATTATGTTTAAGATAGATGTTTCTTCCTCATATGAAAGATTTGGTTTGGAAAAAAATCCATTCACAGATCTATCGTCTGAGGCTATAAGGGATATCGAAAAGATTCACGTTTCTCAAGAGATAGATTCTCGTATTGCAGATATTCTTTCAGATGTTATTGGAGAAAATTCGGGTATAGCCCTTTCTCTAGTTGGGCCATTGGGTTCAGGAAAAACGCAGAGACTTAAAGGAGTTCACAAACTAATACAGGAATCCGGAGGAATGTCAATCTACCAAAAGATTGACTCAAATGATATAATTAAAACAACTTTGGATATATTCTCATACTTCTCCGAATACGAAGAGGAAGAAGGAATAGAGCAGTCCGTTGAAGAAGTGGCTATTGCAGAAGAATCAGAGTTTGGAGAAGGCGCATATGAGCAGCTTTACCAAGAAGAAAAACTTTCATTTTTCCAGAAAATAAAAAGATTCTTCTCAGGAGGTGCAAGATCTGCACCCGTTGTTGAAGAGTATGAAGATTCTGAGCTTACAAGAGCAAATTACAACTCCCAAGATATTGGAAATCAACTTATTGACTATCTAGGAGAATACAAGAGATCTGCACTCATAATTGACGAAATGGAGAATATACTAACAGCTCCAAATACCGATCTTATTCTTTTCTTTGAGTTCATAAGAGAGTTCATAAGTAACATGCCAGAGTCAAGCGTTTTTATCATGGCCTGTACCAACAATGCCTATGATAGGATAAGAGAAATTAATCCTGCCTTTGTAGCAAGGCTCCATAATGAGTTGTTCTCTGAACCGCTCTCTGATGAGCGGGCAATAAAACTTGTCCAAAAAAGACTTGAGTATAGCAGGAGAAAATCCATAATTAATCCACTTTACCCATTTGAGGAGAGTGCAATAGTTCTTGCAAACAGCATGGCAAAGGGAAATCCAAGAGATTTACTTAAACTCCTTCATACTACTTTGTTTACCGCCACAAGAGACAACTTTGTGGAGTTTATAGATGACAGATACCTTGCAAAAGTTTTGACCGGCCCATCATCAGTTGAAGAGTATATAAGAAGAGTTCCATCAGATTTGAGAGAAGATGTCAGGATAATAATTGAAAAGTATGGTGGAGGGCCAGTAACGTATATCCAGCTTGCAAAGGATACCCAAGAGTCAGTAACAAAACAGTACACTAAACTGGAAGAGCTAGTAGCTATGGGGATTCTATCAAGTGAAAAAGGAAAATATCAGATAAATAGCTCTGTTATCCAGATGGTCAGGGCCTCTATCAGAAGAGAAAGTGAAAAGCCAAAAGAAAGCAAAAAGGAAACAAAAAAGTAAATTATTGACTCTTTAAAAGCCCTATAAATTCACTTCCATTTATTAGGCCAAATCTACCTTTCTTTGCTTCTTTTTCAGTATAACAAGAAGTACTATCCTTCTGAATATTCTCTGAATAAACTGCAAATGGTACTGGGTCAGGTACATGTGTCTTTAGCTTAATTGGTGTTGGATGGTCTGCTACTATACTAATATTGTAGTCAAATCCTTTTCCTTCAACTTTGTTTAGAATTCTTCCAACAACTCTCTTGTCTAGGTCTTCAATTGCTTTGATCTTCATTTCAAGATTTCCAGAGTGCCCTGCTTCATCAGGTGCTTCAACATGTATGTAGATAAAGTCAATCTCTTCAAGAGCTTTAATAGCATAATCTGCCTTTCCCTCATAGTTTGTATCAATGAATCCTGTTGCCCCTGGAACGTTAATGACCTTCATTTTTGCACCATATCCTATCCCTTTTATCAGGTCAACTGCAGAGATTACGCCTCCCTTCATCCCAAACTTTTGTGAGAATGGTTCCATTGGTATCTTCTTCCCCTGACCCCAAAGCCAAATCATGTTACCGGGATTTTTGCCTTCAGAGGCTCTCTTTTTATTGACGGGGTGATCCATTAATATTTTTTTTGAATCTAGCATCATCTTGTTCAATATGTCAGCATTTTTACCTTTGATTAGATTGTCAGATACTTTCTGGCCCACTACATCATGTGGTGGTGTGCAGGAAAAGCTGTTCTCACCGTTGTATACGAATAAGTGCCTGTAACTTACACCAGGGTAAAATTTCCCTATGTCAAAAGACTCTGAAACTTTTTTTATTAACTCTGTTGATTCTGGAGTTGTGATGTGGCCTGAGGAGTAATCCTTTATTATTCCATTTTCTTCAGTTATGATGTTGCATCTAAATGCTATATCGCCTTCTATAAGATCTACACCAATACTGTAAGCCTCAAGAGGGCCCCTCCCAGTATAGTACTGTTTTGGGTCATAGCCTAAAATAGAAAGATTTGCAACGTCTGAACCTGCTTCAAATCCGTTTGGGACAGTCTTAAGTTCCCCCATTGCACCTTCCTTTGCAATCATGTTAATATTGGGAATATCAGAAAGCTCAAGTACAGTTTTGTTTCCTTTATCCTCTAAAGGATAATCGGCCATTCCGTCTCCGCATACCACTATATATTTCATGTCTCAAATGAATATAGATTGTTTAAAAGGTTTTAGAGAGTTCTAATATAAGTTTTTAAAAAAATAGGTAGAAAAGTTAATGCTTTTGGGTCTTTAATCAATGAGAAAATAGTCTTAGAATGCTCATCAAAACTCCCAGTTTCATTAAGAATCTGTTTTTTTGATTTAAGAAAATCAAATATGCTACTTAGTTCAGTGTCAGTTAGACTTTCATACATCTTTCTCAAAAGTAATCCCCTAGAAATCTCCTTCCCCAATACTTTATTACACTGCAATGGGTAGTCAAAATACCTATCAGAGATTATTGAATTGGAAAGAGCTTCTGCAGCCAATGCGCCGTAATAAACACCTCCGCCAGACAATGGTTTTACATGACATGCTGCATCTCCTAAAAGAAAGACCCTATCTTTATAGATATCCCCTTTCCCCACAGGTATCACGCCTGCCTGAACTTCAATTGGATCATTTTTTATCCCTCTTTCCTTCAAGAATCTAGTAAGCGATTCTTTAGGATTATCTGATACAGTGCCTATTCTGAAGATGCCATCTCCTTCAGGGATGATCCATGTAAAGAAAGGCCTTTGTATGTGGACTTCAACAAAATTTTCTAAATCAAGTTCTGCTCTAGTTCTAATCTGGTAGCCTTTGTATTGTTGAATATTGAATTGAAACTCTTGCGATCTAATCCTAGATGAAGGCCCATCCGCTCCTATAAGCAAATCAGTGCTGAATTTACTCTTGTCTGTCTTTATGGAAATATTTTCTTTAGTTCTGTTAAATGATTGAAATTTTTCGTTCAAAGAAACTTCAAGCCCTTTTGAAAGAGATTGGTCAAAAATAGCCCTATCAACAACAAAAGATACGCCTTTTCTTTTAAGCTCAAATGAATCATTTCCAAGACATATTTTTGCTCCATCAATCCTGTTTCTAATAGAATCCTTAAAGTCAAACTCCTTGAAATGATCAAAAAAGTCTTTTCCTATGAGCCCAGAACAGGAGATGGGTTTCCCGATAGTCTTGTGCTCTTCAATTATTTTAACCTTGTACCCGGCTTTATTCAGATACTGAGAAACAAGTAGCCCTGCCGGCCCTGCACCTATAACAGTTATATCCACAAAATCATTTTTATTTTATTGTTTATAAATAGTTACTAGTTTGTATAAAAAGAAAAATAAAGTAAATTAAATTTTCGTCCATTTAAGTTCTGTCATTTTTGTTACATCAGAACTCTTCACTTTTGCAGAGAAATAGTAACTTGTAGGGCAAACGTTACATGCCTCACAAACTGCATTTCCAGATTCTACCTTCTTTACCTCAGATAGTTCTATTTGGTAGACATTGCCATAGTATGCAATTATGAGTTCACTGTCTGTTGGCTCTTTTATAAATTGTATCCCGCCTTCAGCATACCATTTTTCCCAAGGTGTTTGCTCACACTGCATTGGTTGAAATTTCATTGTTGTTAAAGCACTGCTTGTGCATCCTAAGGAAAGTATTAGCAATGCTATGGGCATAATAATTAGTAACTTCTTCATATATATCACCTCTAATTAAACAGGTTAAAAAAAATATATAAATATTGTGATAAGGTTTAATATATCTTGAAGTTATATATAAAAAAGAAAAAAATTAATTTTTCCTCTTGTAAAGCATTGCGCCAAAGGATATTGTTATAATCAAAAGCACTGCAGTCAATCCCTGGAATATTACTAACTGATTTGAAATTGAAGATATTTGTGATCTGAGTTCAGACATTTCCTTTGATTCACTTTGAGCTTGTTTTATTGTGTCAAAGATCTGGTCCGCATTGTATTGAATCATTTCAGCAATTGTATCTGTTCCTGGAATTGCTTCGGGGAAGTTTGAGAAAATGACATGTCTTCCGCCAATCTCTTCGGCCATTTGAGCACCAAGTGTAGTTCCACTCTGAAGATTGTCAATTACAAATGCGACATTTTCTTCCTTTCCTTTAACTACAAGATTTTGGACAGTTTGAACAGAAAGAGTTTCAGGTGGTTGATATGCTTCAACTACTTGAAGCCCAATCCACTCAGAGAATGGTTTCTGCCAAGCCATGACAATTGCTTTGTATTCTGATACTCCAAGTTCTTTTGCCTCTGCCAATAGTTTTTCATTTAATGCATCAAGTTCTTTTGAAACTTCTTCCGCATTTTTTTCATAGTAAGATTTGTTATCTGGGTCTATTTCTATCAACGCATCTTTAATTGAATTGATCTTTGCTTTGGCAAG
>JABLXD010000003.1 GCA_013178285.1 Methanofastidiosum sp. | reverse complement strand
TTTTAACGTCCTTATTTTCAGATGCGTTTATCATTCCGTCAAGCCATGGCTCAACGCCGTGGTAAACAACAAGTGAAGAAGTGTTAATTTCAGCCAATACACTTGGCCTAACATCAAAGTGGTCTGGACAAATCCCAGGCTGTACCAAAGATATAGCATCTACCTTATTCCCTCCAACTTCCTCTACAAAGTATTTCATCGTTGTTGTTGTACAGATTACTTTAATTTGTTCTGCAGAAGAGAAGGTGGGCATTGAGAATAAAACTAATGCCAAAATAAAAACCGATACCATTATTTTCTTTATAATAATCGCCTCCTAGTATTACGAATATAAAATTCGTGTTACTAATAAACTTTATGTTGCCTTTATAAAGGTTTTGATTGGTGTGGTATTTTGTATTGTAAGAATATTTATTTGAAAAATTTCTAAGTAAATTATATAAGGAAGTAAGTATAATATAAGGGTGGATAAAGGTAACATATTACCTAATAGAAAGCCTTATAAATCGCCCATGTATCCATAAGATAAAGGTAATATATTACCTATTAAGGAGGAAAATAAATGAGAAACATGAAAAAGATAATCACAGTTCTTTTGTTGCTTGCGTTGTTATTACCAAGCGTCTATGCAGCGCAAACTGTAAACAATGGAGACCAAAAGATTGTTACTATTGAAAATGATGTCAATGACGACCTTTTTATTTCAGGGGATCAAGTTACCATAAATGGTAATATTAATGGAGATCTATTTGCTGCTGGAGGGCAGGTAGTTGTAAATGGTAATGTCACTGGCGATGCTTACGTTGCTGGAGGAAATGTTACAATAAATGGCCAAGTCACTGGAGGACTTATCCTAGGTGCAGGTCAGGCAACGGTCTCTGGAAAGACTGGAAAGATACTAGCAGGCTGTGGAGATTTAGCAATTAAAGGAAATACAGACAAAATAATTGCCGTTGCTGGAAATGTAAAGATATACTCAACATCTGTAGTTGATAGGTATGCATATATCAGCACCGGTGGATTTGAAAATCAAGGTACAATAAATGGCGAACTAAATCTATCTGCGGAGCAGTTGATTGAAAAGGGCAATGTAGGCTCATTTAATTATACACAAAATACTGCTGGCAGAGATTTTTCTCAAGGAATCAGATCCTTATTTACCATATTCTCAATACTTGCCGCCATAGGGATGCTAGTTCTTGGAATTCTTATAATAAGATTCTTCCCAAAACTATTCTTTACAATTGAAAAGGAAGTTGAAAAGGACACAGCCGTTAGAACTATAATAGGGTTCTTATTGGCTATTGCAGCAGTGATTGTATTGATCATACTTGCAATTACTGTAATTGGTCTGCCTGTTGCAGCCATACTTGGAATGTTCTTCATAATGGCCCTTATGACTTCAGGACTCTTCGTCTCTTACTGCACAGGAAACTTTGTTACAAAGAGATTAAACATTAACACAAGTGAGATGGGGATATTCATAATCGGTTTTGTAATAATTACCGTTCTAAAGCTAATCCCCGTTCTGGGATTCTTTGTAGGTCTTGTAGTTGGAAGTCTTGGGATTGGAGCGATCTATTACGCAGTCAAAAACAACTGGAATGTAATAACAGCAAAAAATTAATTTAATTTTTTTCTTTTTATTTTAAGAACAACGCTTATAAACTTCTTATCAACCGTTCTTTCAATGATAAATCCAAACAACACCAGAATGGTTCCCGGCTGGAAGTTTGCACCTGTTCCTATATGCTACGGAGGAGACCTAAGAGCAATTGCATTCTGCTGCCATCCCGGATACCCTCTGACATTTTCATTCAAATGCGGCCTTCCTAAAGCTTTGGAAGAGCTTGGAATAACTAAAGAAGAGTACATCGAAATAAAGGACAAATTCTCAAAAGAACATGACTGGGATAGTGAACTTGTCTGCTTCAAATCTCTTTCTTACTGCTGTATGAGAAGAAGCGGGTGTATGGGTGGAAGAGACATAGCCTTAACAACAAAGTACAAAGACGAAGAAGCATACGAAAAATATTTTGCATTGAAGAGAAAGCTCTGTGTTGAAATACTAAAAAAGGCTAGAAACAAAGAAAAGGTAAAAGAGCTTCTAGAATATGAGCTTTCTAGACCAGAGCCTTTAGTCGAATAATATTATTTTTTATACTATCTTTTTTATTGAAAACTGCGGAGCCTGCTACAAGAATATCTGCACCTGCGTCTCTAATCTTCTTAATGTTTTTTTCTGTGACCCCGCCATCTACTAAAATCTCTATATCATGGCCCTTGACTAGTTTCTTGGCCTCTTTAATCTTGGGGAGCATTGTTTCAATGAAGCTCTGCCCTCCAAATCCTGGGTTTACTGTCATTATAATAAGTAGATCCATTGAGTCCAAAAGATGAGTTATTGTACTAACTGGCGTAGAAGGATTCAAAGCTATTCCTGACTTTACATTTAACTCCTTGATTCTATTCAATAATCTGTGTGGGTGGTATGATGCTTCAATGTGAAAAGATACATAATCTAAAGAAATATCCCTATTTTCTTTATCAAGGGCTTTTGAAAAAAGTTCCACGTAATCTGAGGGGTTTTCTATCATAAGGTGGACATCTATAGGAAGAGAAGTTATCTTTGAAACTGCTTCTACAACTAGTGGGCCTATTGTAATGTTTGGAACAAAGTGACCGTCCATCACATCTACGTGGATTATGTCTGCACCTGCATTTTCTGCTTCCATGATATCATCACCTAATCTAGAAAAGTCAGCAGAAAGAATTGAAGGTGCAAGTTTTGCCATGAATTAAATCTCCTTGTGCTCTACCTTTTTCCAGTCGCACATGAACTTCTCAATGCCTATATCTGTAAGGGGGTGTTTGATAAGCTTCATCAAAACATCATATGGAACGGTAGCGATGTCTGCGCCCATCATTGCAGCCTGTAGGACATGAATTGGGTGTCTGATACTTGCAATTATAACCTCAGTTTCAAAAAAGTAGTTTCTGTAAATCTGTTGGATCTCTGCTACGAGGTTCATACCGTCAGTTGATATGTCATCTAATCTTCCAACGAATGGAGATACGTAAGATGCTCCTGCTTTTGCAGCGAGAAGTGCTTGTGTTGCAGAAAATATGAGAGTAACATTCGTCTTTACACCTTGCTCGGATAATGACTTCACTGCCTTTAATCCATCTTTTGTGATTGGAACTTTTATTACAATATTTTTGTGGATGTCAGATAACTTTAATGCCTCTTCTATCATCCCTTTATAATCAGAACATGTGACTTCGGCCGATATTGGCCCATCTACAATCTTGCATATTTCCTGAATTATTTCCTTGAAAGGTTTCTTTTCTTTAGAGATCAGTGAGGGGTTTGTTGTAACACCTTCAATCAATCCAAGGCTTGCTGCATCCCTAATCTGTTCAATATTTGCAGTATCTAAAAAAAACTTCATTTTATCTCCTCTATTAATAATATGATTATTTTTTCATCGTTATAACATTTTTTGACAATTTATATATTTCATCGGCTGTTAAATTGTATATTTGCATCAAAAGCTCATAATCTCCGCTCTGGGCAAATGTATCCTTTATACCACACCTTAAAATTGGAACGGGATACTCTTCAGAGATTATCGATGAAACAAGTGCTCCCATGCCAATATAGATGTTGTGTTCTTCGGCTGTGACTACACAGCCTGTTTTCTTTGCAGATTTGATTATAGCCTGCCTGTCAATTGGTTTCAGTGTGCTAAGATTAACTACACCTGCAGAAATACCTTCAGACTTTAATTTCTGTGCAGCCTCGAGAGATTTTGATACCATAATGCCTGATGCAATTATTGTGATGTCGTCTCCGTCAACTAGAGTTGCGGCCTTCCCCAACTTTATTTCATCTTCGCTTTCGAATACGTTTGGAACTTTGCTTCTGCCAAGTCTTACATAAGTTGGGCCCTTTTCTAGAGATATCTCCCTTATCGTCTTCTTTGTTTCAAATGTGTCGGCTGGTACAATGACTTTCATATTTGGAAGGGCACACATGAGTGAAATATCCTCAATCATCTGGTGAGACACGCCATCTTCACCGACTGTGATCCCTGCGTGAGTTGCAACAATCTTCACATTCATCTTGGGGTACGCTATAGATTGTCTTATTTGATCATAAACTCTCCCAACGGCAAACATAGCAAAGGATGAAGCAAATACTGTCTTTCCCGTTGTAGCAAGGCCTGCAGAGATACCCATCATGTTCTGCTCAGCTATACCGATATTAAAGAACCTGTCGGGGAACTTCTTCCCAAATGATGAAGTCTTTGTTGAAGAGGATAGATCAGCGTCAAGCACGACTATGTCTTTCCTTGTTTCTCCAAGCTCTGTGAGAACTTCTCCATATGCGTCCCTTGGAACTCCAAATCCCGTCATGAACTCGCCTCCAGCTCCTTCATTGCAATCTTAAACTCCTCATCGGTTGGTGATTTACCGTGGAACCCTACATTGTTCTCCATGAATGATACCCCTTTTCCTTTGACAGTATGTGCGATAATTATTTTAGGTTTATCTGTAATCTTTAATCCTTCATTTACAGTTTCAATTATTTCTCTGATGTTGTGGCCATCAATCTCATAAACTTGCCAGTTGAATGCCTTGAGCTTGTCTTTGAGCGGCTCAATTGCCATGACCTTCTCCGTTGGCCCATCAATCTGAAGCATGTTTCTATCTATTATTGCTGTGAGATTTCCAAGCTTAAAGTTTGGTGCTGCCATCATGGCTTCCCAGACCTGGCCTGACTGAAGCTCCCCATCACCTAGTACTACAAATACTCTAGACGGGCTACCATCGAGCCTGAGCCCCAATGCAATGCCTGTTGCTATAGATAATCCCTGGCCCAAAGAACCCGTTGATATTTCAATGCCAGGGGTCTTTGTGCATGGGTGGCCCTGTAGGAGGCACTCCGGTTTTCTTAACTTCTTTAGTTCACTAACATCAAAGTAACCGGATTCTGCAAGCGCTGCATATAGCGAAGGACATGCGTGGCCCTTACTCAAAATGAATCTGTCTCTCCCGCTCCAAGAAGGATTTTTTGGGTCGTGATTCATTATATGGAAATATAGCGATGTCACGATATCTGCTGAAGAAAGAGATCCACCGGGGTGGCCCGACTTTGCAGAATAGATCATTTCAATTATATCTTTTCTAATTTTGTTAGCTTTTATTTTCAAATCATTAATCGTCAAATCATCTAAGGGTTCGTTTGCTTTCATCTTATCTGGTATAATCTAACTTTTCTCGATATAAATGATTTATGGTTTATAGCCACTAGACACGCTAAACTTTTTATATCTATAAATAAAAAAATAAACATGGAAACTTGTGGCATTTGTAGCAAAAGGATAAAGGACAATCTAGAGATGTGCTACTGCAGTTACTGTAACATGACCTTTCATTTCACGTGTATTGAAGAACAGCCATGCCCAAACTGCGGCAAAATTCTAAACGTTGCACATGTAAGACTCGGTAAACCAACAGAAATTTTTAGAAAAGATGAAAACAAGGATGTCTTTGTTGAAGAGGTTGATATAGAACAGAAGGAAGAGCCTTTATCCCCTGTTGAAGAAAGTTTTGAAAAAGAAGGGATAACTGATGAGGAAATCCCAGAGAGGATGAAAGGTGATTTCTACCCCGATGAATCCACTCAAGTAAAAGATATACAGAGACTAGATGTGCCACCAATGAGCCCGATGGTAGAGAGAGGTAAAACTCTTAGAAGGAGAGAAGCACCAAGGAAGAGAGCGGGCATATCAAAGAAGAAGTTATTGTTTATCCTTCTAGTTGTAGCCCTCTTAATAATAAATGCTGTTGTGATCTATTATGTATTAAATGAAGGAAGCATTCCATTCCTGAATATAGGGTTAGGAGGAGAAGAGACCACTACAAAAATCTTCTTAAATTTTTAATTTCTAACCAAAAACGATAAAAAGATTCTACTTAGTTTTTCTGTGGGGACGATATTGCTCAAAAAATTGAAGAACGAGTTGGAAGACTCAATAAGAAAAGCGGCTGGTTTGAAAGACATCGTGATAGTTTTTTCTAGACCTCCTGATTTTAAACTGGGCGATATTGCAACACCCCTGTCCTTTGAACTTGCAAAAAGATTAAAAAAGAATCCAATTCAGATTGCAAAGGATATTGTAGATACAATTATTTTGCCAGAAGGGATAGAGAAGGCAGAGACTTCTGGCGGTTATATAAACTTCTTTTTTGATAGAAAGTACTTTTCAGAAAAGACAGTTGAATCCATAATTACTGAAAATGGCTCTTATGGAAAGGGAGAAAAAAAGAACGATAAGGTAATGGTTGAGTATTCACAGCCCAACACTCACAAATCATTTCATATAGGGCATCTTAGGAACGTGTGCCTTGGAGATGCGCTTGCAAACATAATGGAATTTTCTGGCTATGAAACTGTTAGGGCAAACTATATTGGTGATGTAGGTGCCCATGTTGCTAAGTGCTTATGGGGTTATATGAAGTTCTATGATAGCTTCATCCCAGAAAATAACAAGGGGGAGTTCCTCGGGAAGGTCTATTCTGAAGCCGATAACAAAATCAAAGAATCTGAGGAGTATCAAGAAGAGTACAAAGTTGTCTTAAAAAATCTTTATAGTGGAGACAAAAAAACTATCGATGTCTGGCAAATGACAAGAGAATGGAGCCTTGAAGAGTTCAACAGGATTTACAAAGAGCTTGGAGTTAACTTTGATATTTTCTTATATGAGAGTGAGGTCAAAGATGAAGGTACAAAAATAGCAAAGGAGCTTTTGGACAAAGGTGTGGCAAAAGAAAAGGATGGGGCAGTCATAGTTGATCTGAAAGAGTTTGGGCTTGATGAGTTTGTAATATTGAGAAGTGATGGTACCGCACTTTACTCAACAAAGGACCTTGCACTTGCAGAGAGAAAGTTTCAGGATTTTAAGATTGATCTATCACTATATGTTGTTGGGAGCGAGCAGAAGTTTTACTTCAAGCAGCTTTTCAAAACATTGGAGCTTATGGGATTTAAACAGGCGAAAAGATGCTATCACTTGTCTTACGAGCTTGTCATGCTTGAAGAAGGTAAAATGTCTTCTAGAGAAGGAAATGTTGTGCTTTATTCAGAACTAAAGGATGTTGTGAAGAAAGAGGCATTGAATCAAGTGAGAGAGCGAAATATCTCAAATGCTGAAAGTATATCGGAAATTGTTACCTTGGGTGCACTAAAGTACAGCATGATGAAGGACAATAACAAGAGAATCATCTTCAACTGGAAGAAGGCTTTAGACTTTGAAGGTGACACTGCACCATATATCCAGTACGCCCATGCAAGGGCATCAAGCATTCTAAAGAAGCTAGGAGAATTACAATCTGAATTTGAAATAGAAGAGCTCAATGAAAAGGAGTATAAGCTTGTATCTTTACTCTCAGAGTTTCCAGAGGTAGTCGAAAAATCATCAGTTGATTATAGACCAGATTACGTTTCTAATTATGTATATGATGTTGCTAAATGCTTCAATGAATTTTATCACGAGTGCCACGTCATAAATGCTGAATCAAATAAAGAGTTTAGAGCTTCACTTGTAAAAGCAACTAAGATAGTTTTACATAATGCGCTGGCACTTCTAGGTATTAAAGCACCGGAAGAGATGTAACTCATTTTTGAGTATCTACCCAAATATTTATATATCGTTTTTATTTAATTTTTTTGGTGTTTCATTGAAAGCTAAAAGTTCAAAGAATATCGCCTTCACTGCAATCTTTGCAGCAATAGGAATCCTTTTCGGAACGATACTGCTTATCCCAACGCCGGTACCAAACGTTTATCTTGATCTGTCCCACATCGGTACAGTTCTCGCTGCTATATTATTAGGACCAATATTTGGAGGTATAACGGGCTTCATAGTCGGCATATGGCCAGGCCTAACCTTCGGGAATTTTTTTGTACCACCATTTAAAGCCTTAACAGGTATTTTTATTGCAATTCTGTCCAAAAAGACAAGACCTGGTATAGCAGTCTTTGCTGGGTACCTTCCTGAAGCATTTTTAACATACCTAACTCTTGCAGTATTAAAACTTCCATACGGACTTCCATTGCCTGTTGTATACACAATCTTGATGAAGGCGTTTGCTGAAATGATTATCTTGGCAGTGCTTATGGAAATCATAATGAGAAATAAAGGAGTAAAACACTTTCTAGAATCAAAGGTAGGATTTTTATACCTTTGATATTTTTAATTTTTGTGAGAAAAAAGCAGCTTGAAATCTTTCTTTCGAATCTAAGGGAGATGGAAGACCCTGATATGTTTGAGGAGCAGTACACTACTCCAGGGAATATAGCAAGTGAAATTGTTCTATTTGCCTATCACAGAGGAGACATAGAAGGTAAGACTGTAGTCGATCTTGGTGCCGGTACAGGCCGACTTGGTATAGCTTCCCTCTTATTAGGTGCTAAAAAAGTATATTTTGTAGAGAAAGATAAAAGAGCTATAGCTATTTTGAATGATAATTTAAAAACATTAACTTTAAAAAGTGATGAAATCTTAGGAGAATACGAGATTAAGGATGGTGACGTTTTAGACGTCCTCCTGCGAGGGGACACTATTATTCAAAATCCGCCTTTTGGTACAAAAAAGAGGAAGATGGATACCAATTTTTTGAAAAAGGCTTTTGAAATAGGAGATGTTGTGTATTCCTTGCACAAGAAAGGGAACTATGATTTCATAAGGAATGTTGCATTGGAAAATGGATTTGAGCTTGTTGAGATGCAGAAGTATAATTTTCCTATAAAAGCAATGTTTGAGGTTCATAAGAAACGGAAGGTACTGATTGAAGTTGAACTTTATAGATTCATGAGGTGTTATGATGGAAGCAAACGGAGAGACTAAAAAAGAATTTGTTATACCAGGTGACTACATAGGGGTCGCCGAAGAATTTTTACCAGGAAACGGTGCATATGAAGAGAATGGGAAGATATATGCTACACTGGTAGGGGATTTAGAACTTGACATGTCAAGAAGAAGTGCAAGTGTTATTTCGAAAACAAATGTTGTGCCACAGGTAAAAGAAGGGGATATCGTCTACGGAGAGGTAGTATCAGTTAAACCACAGATGGTTTACGTAGACCTCCTAGCTTTAGAAGGGTACGCAGACAAAAAGCTTTCAGCCAATACAAAGGCAAGAATATATGTTTCGCAGACCGACAAAAAGTATGTAAAAACTATCTCCACAGAATTTAGGAATGGAGACGTCGTAAGGGCCAGAGTTGTAGATACTCAGGGCGATGCAGTAAGACTTTCAACTGCGGAAGATAACCTTGGAGTAATAAGAGCTGTTTGTGGAGTTTGTAAGAAAACTCTTCAGATGAAGGAAGGAAAACTTGAGTGTGACTACTGCAGCTCTAAAGAAACAAGGAAGACAGCAAATGATTATCTGAAAGCAAAATTATGATAAGATGAAGAGAAAAACAAGAGTATTAAGTTTTAAAATAAAGGGCAATGAAAAAGTAGAAATTGCCCGTTTTCTTTCTAAATTTGAAGATATTACTTTTAATGTATCTGATGATACGTTGAAGGTCAAAGTATTAAATCCCGGCAGTATGGGGGACGTTGTTCACTCAATTAAAAGCTTCTTGGAAGAGCAGAAAGAAAAGGAGATCAAGGAAGACAAGGGTATTTATAGCTATACCTTAGACAGCATCTCTAAAATTGCAGGTGCAACTGTTCCGGTAAAACTTCTAAAAGCGGTCTTAAATGACAAGGGCTACTCCTTTGAAGTCGACAGGGAAAATGTAGTTTCCACTGCACATGCGTCAGTTGCTGCAGAAGTTGCAGGAGATATCTCCTACCTTTTACAGGACCTCGAAGGAGTATCAAAGCCTGTGACAGAAATCATAGTAAGGGTCGCAATGGAGTTTGATCTCTTATCTTCAGAGCTTTTGAATGTGGGCATAGATGAAAAGATTTTTAACGATACAGAAACGGTATCTTTAAATATAAGCTACGACGATGCTCTTTCATATCTAAGAGAGTATGCAGGTGAGTAATTTGGATATTGAAGTATTAAAAAATGAAGGAAATTTAATGGAATTTAGAATTATTGGTGAAGATCACACACTTTGTAACGTATTGAGAGAGGCATTATTAAAAAATAAAAAAGTTACAGTTGCAGCTTACAAGATTGACCATCCTCTCCTTGACAGGAAAAGGCCAAGATTCATAATCAACACTGATGGCTCCGTATCACCAAAGGATGCCCTCCTTGAGGCCATAAAGAATGTTGAAAAAGATGTTAAAGGATTAAAAAAGAATTTGCTTTAAAATGAATCTGCATCTTCTTCAAGAACATCTTTTCTAATAATTTCTTCTCTTTTTAAAACAGAAATACCAGTTTTTTTGTCAATTACCTGTATAATGACTTTGATATCGGGATCTTCTAGATTTACTTTTGCCTCTGTCTCTTCAACGATTTTGGCGCCGACCTCTCTTTCAAGTTCTTGAGACTTGAAGTTTGCTTTTCCCCTTTTCTTGCATCTAACGGCAAATGTGTCACTTTTGAAAATCTTGGGCAGTGCTACGTCGCTTGCTTCAACTATTATTAAATCCTTGTCTGTATTGATGTACCTATCAAACGGTAAAACCCTGTGTATGGCACTTGTTTCATAGTCTCTCAACATTCCAGCAGCTTTTTTAGCATCCCTGCATTTCACTAGGAGAACGCCTTTAAACTTTGTTTTTTTAATCTCAAAAACTTCCCCTTCTAGTGCCCATTCTACTTCCCATATACCGTCAAACTGTCTAGCAGTGGGAGTTGTCACGAGAAGGAATTCTTTCATTTGCTCCATAAAGAAACGAATTAGTATTGATTTAAAAAGTTTTATATGAAGCCCAATTTTTTTTTAAGAATAAGTCATATAGAGTTGAAATCTCTATATGACGGAATACTACATGCCAGTAACACTATTTATTCATAACGTGTTACTATATATAAATCTTTCTGTAAAATAAGGATAATTTTTTAATTAAGACGCCTTATCCAATACGATGTCCTCTCATAATCTATCAGAGATTTTTGATAAACTCACATATCAAAGAAATTTTTTTGAATTGTCAAGAGGGCTTATGTTTAGAAATGATATCTCAGAATCAAATGAGGTGTATATCTTTGTTTTAGACCGAGAGCGAAAAGCTGCAATAACAATGTTCTTTGTTTTTTTCTCAATTGATGTTGTCTGGCTTAATTCAAAGTTTGAAGTAATTGATGCCAAGGAAAATATAAAATCATTTTCATTCTATACTGGTCATAAAGGTAAGGCCAAATATTTTGTTGAAATGCCTATAGGGTCCATTAAAAGACATGATATCAAGAGTGGAGACAAGATTCTATTTCCTTTTTAGTTTAGAATTGCAAAACTATTAATATTGATGTACCTAAATTAGTCTGATGTTCATTACAGACAATCACATGCATATTGACCCGATAAGAGGGATGGGGCTTGATGCAGTTAAAGAGTTCACTTCTGCTGGCGGTACACACTTCATGCTCGTCTATAAAACTGCATATGACTCTGGGGGCGAAGTAAAAACTGGAAAAGATTTTGGAAAAGCCTATGATTATGTAATAGATCTATCAAATAGGATTAATAAAGAAACTGATGCAAGGTCTTACCCAATAATTGGCCTTCACCCAGCAGAGTTTCATCATCTCATACTCGACTTTGGGAAGGAAGAAGCTTTTGAGATAGCTTTAGAAGCCTTAACTGAGATTGAAAAGAGAATTACTGAAGGGAAAGCCTTTGGAATAGGAGAGGTCGGAAGGCCCCACTATGAAGTCGAAAATGAGATAATTGATCTCTCAAATCAATTCTTAATTGAAGTACTAAAAGTTTCAAAAAAATTGAAATGCCCTGTCCAGCTTCACACAGAAACTTTTGACGAGAGTAAGTTCTTAGAGATTGGAGAGTTAGTAAAAAAATATGGAGAGCCTTCTAAAGTAATCAAGCATTTTTCACCCCCAATGATTTCCATATGTGAGAGTATCGGTATATACCCTTCCATTGTTGCAAGGGAAAAGAATATCCTAAAGGCGTTGGAGGAAGGGAAAAGATTCTTGATGGAAACTGACTATATCGATGATAACGAAAGGCCTGGCGCTGTTGTTGGCCCTAAAACTGTCCCCAAAACAACTAAAAAACTGTTTGAGAAGGGAATCCTATCAAAAGAAGATATTGATTATATACACAGGTACCTTATAGAAGAGATCTATGGGATTGCGCTCATCTGATGTTTCTATAGGAATCTATCGTCTTTTTTGATGAAAGGTACTCGGCTTTTGTCAAAAGTTGTTTGTTCTTCCTTATTTCTTTGTTCTTTTTTCTTTCATTAAAGCCCATGATAAATATATTTGACCCAAGTAGGATAAAAGATATAGAAATCATAGTCGCACCTGACATGAGGTATATATCCGCAGAAGAAGTGTTCATGGCGATAGAAAGCCCAAATAGGACCCCGACTGCTAAAACAATGATACCAACGCCCCATTTGAGTATATAAAGCGCCATTACTCATAAAAATAACAAGAAATATAAAAAGCTTTTCTTTTTTTTTGGGAAAAATCTTAAATAATCTCCTATTGATTGTAATATACACACTCAAGAGGGCAAATGGTGGCTATATGAAAAAAATATTTATTATTTTACTAATTATTATAGGCATATCTTGCCAAGTTCCCATATATGCCCAGGAAGATTTTGCTTGTATGGGGTGCACAATAGACGTTGATATCTCACAGGATACTGAGCATGTCACCATCAGGATGATATTCCTAAATTTGGGGCTTCCGGACTTCAATGGCTTTTACCTTTACGTGCCTGGTAGGGCAAATAATCTATCCGTAACAGATGATGCGGGGAACGTTCTAGAGTCATCTTCGTCACAGGTAGGTAAAGAAACTTTTGTGAGGTTTTACTTCAATAGGAGTTTGAAGCTTGGAGAGACTACACTTGTCAAAATCGACTATGATGTGTCCGATCTAGTCACGAAAAGTGATTCATATAAGTTGAGCTTCCCTTTTGAATCGCCATGTGATATAAGGTACCTCAAGATGGCATTTAACTTTGAGAAGGGTATACCCCTTCTGACTGAATTTGTGCCATCACCATCTAGATTTGAATCAGTAGATAGTAAAGTATCTGTCGTCTGGTACAAAGAAGATGTAAAGGAAGCGGAGAAATTTCTATTTGAGGCAAATTATGATGAAAAATATGCACCGCTTAGGGAGATAAAGGAGCAAACAACTCCAGTTGAAAAGCCAGAATCTAACCCTGCAATGTATATTCTGATGTCAACTGCCATTATATTCTTTGGACTAATTGCAATACTCCTCCTCACAAGGAAGAGGGGCCATAGCAGGATAGAAGTTGCCCTTAATGTTTTAGACCCAAGGGAATCAAGGATCCTAAAGATAATATATGATAATGGTGGCTCAATTACTCAGGCGAAGCTATTTGAGCAGACAACATTCTTTTCAAAGCCAACACTATCAAGGGTCTTAGACAAACTGCTAAAGAGAAAGCTCATTGAAAAGGAAGAAAAGGGAAGGACAAACATCATAAAGCTAAGCGAAAAGTTGAAAGATTAAACAAAAGAGATAAAAGATAGAGCTTTGGTCATTAGTTTAATGATTAAGAAATCACTGATGCTTCTCATAGCAAATTCATTCTCGAGAGTTGCAAATTACCTCTTCACTCTTTTCACGGCAAACATTCTTCTTCTAACTGAGTATGGTCTCCTTTCGGCGATTATGCCATTTCAATCACTTATACTTGTTCTTTCATCTTTTGGCATTGCGCCTTCTGTTTCAAGATTCACATCTATATATGATTCCGAAGATAGAAAAGATAAGATATCCTCTTCCCTATTTTTTGTTCCAATAGGGATTATTCTTTTTGTTACCCTCTTTGCTTTGCTACCTGTAATAATGAGCTTTTACTCTACTGAGATAAGAAACGGAATTGACACCCCCTTAAAGATAATCCTTCTCGTAATACCTCTTGGGGTATTGTTCTCAGTCTTTACGGGGATCTTGCTAGGTACCAAAAAAGTAAATTATATGGCAATCTCAATCTTTGCCCTTTCACTATCCTACTTCTTACTTTCAATCCCGCTTTCCTATATTTTTAGGGTTTCAGGTGCTTCTGCGGCCCTTGTAGGGGGCTATGTAGTTGGTATAGTTGTATCCTTTTTTCTAATTTTAAAGAGTGGCGTCAAGCTGAAATTTAAAAGTGAAAATTACAAGGAGTTTAAGAAGATATTTGCATTTGCAATCCCTGTTTCAATATTTTCTTTGAGTCTTGTCTTACTCTTCAATGCAGATATCTACATACTGGCCCACTTCTTTGGCCCAGAGATAGTTGGGATATATGGTATGGCCTCCCCAACTGCAGGCATTATACCATCTTTTGCAATTGCCCTATCTGCTGTCCTATTGCCAGAGCTATCAAAGTTGAAATCGGTAGAAAAAGAAGGGCTCAGAAGCATTTTAGTCTCACTCAAAGCCTCCTTTAATATTACGCTTCCAGTTGCACTTTCCCTCTTTGCCTTTTCAAATCCTATAATATACTTCCTCTTTGGAGTGCAACAAGGGGGATGGGTATTAAAGCTCTTAGCAATTGGAATGCTTTTCTATTCAATTTTCTATATAGCCTCAACATCCCTCCAAGCTATGGGTAAGCAATGGACGCCTATGAAGATAACAGTTCTTATAGCAGCGATAAATGTGGCACTAAATTATGTCCTTATACCAAGATACGACATCAACGGTGCAGCCTTTGCAACTATGGTGTCATGTATAATCGGGATGTTCCTAATAATGAAAACTCTTGGAGTTTTATTTACTCCAGAAAAAAGATTTGTTTTATTTTCGATAGCTATTTTTACACTGATGATGATCTTTGAAAGTATAGTTGGACTATTGCCATCAAGAGTTATGAATCTGTTTGTATATGGCGCCTTTGGAACACCTTTGATTTTAGGTTATTTTTACTACCTTAAGAAAAAGTGGAAATAATTAAGATTGTTCTTTTTGAGAATCAAAATAGGATTTTGTATAAATCTTTAGTATTGTAAAGCCGCTGTAAGGCGACTGGTAGATATTGCAGTATTCTTCTATCTTCCTGCCGTCAAATTCGACGTTCTTTATCTTTTCCTTAAACTGTGCCACTGGCATTTTTACCTTGACTCCATCTACGTTCAAAACTATTGGAATTGGAGAGATAATCTTGTCAATTCCTTCGACATTTTCTTCAAGGATTTTTTTAAGGTATATCGGCTCTAAAATCAAGGGATCTTCTTCTATTTCCCTTCTCCTTTTTTCAACAGCTTTTGATATCTCGGCTACCATTTTATCGAATATATCAAGGTCAAACTTCTGCCTCAATCTCTGGCTCCTTCTACCAATTCCACCAACATAGTAGTCAAGCCCTTCTATATTGAACTGCTCTGGGCCACCGAGAACTACGACAGGTATGTCGATATCATTAAAAAGGTGAGTCTTTTTTCTAAGACATCTGCTGAAGTTTCCTAAAGAATAGACGGCAACATCTGCCTCTTCTATCATGCCTTTTTCACTTGCAGTTATCTGATTTATCCTCTGGCCTACGCCTCTTGCAAGGCCCATGACGTTTGTTACTGCCCCGTTTCTTCTTATGTATTCTGAGATATCACATACTGGGTGAGGCAGGTGATGCTTTCCAAGCGAAGGTGCAACTATTGTGATTTCTGAACCTGCAAGTGGAACTTCGACAATTTTTCCCCTAAGCTCCTTTGCTTTTTTTACGATAAGTTCGTAATCTTCTCCAGGTACAGCAATGATAAGGGTAATATCAATCTGAGTAACGTTCTTCTGGATTAGAAATCCTCCAAGGTCATCTACTAGATCTTCTAGCTCATCTGCCCTGTGTAGCCCACCTTCAAATAGTGCCATCTTAAACATCTATTTCACCTAATCCCTCTCGTGATACTTTTGAGCAAGCTTTTTGCTCTCTTCTGAAAGTGCATTTTCACTCGATGCCACAGTGATTGTTTTCTCTGCAGAGAGGATGTATTTTATCCTTGCAGCCTCAGGTAAGACCCTGTTAATTGCTTCCTGGACATTTTTCTTCAAATCCTCTGTTGGGTAGTATACAACTTCAGTTTTTATTTTATTGAATATTTCTACAGGTATCTTAACCTCAGTCCTGTCTTCCTGCTCAACACCTTCTTTTGTAATTGACCATAATAGTGACAATATCTTTGGGACATAGAACTCATCCTCTACGGATAGTAATTGTTTATCTTGATTGTAGATGGCAACATCTTCTATCCTCAAAGGCTCAAGGACTTTTTTTATCCTAATGGATGTTATAAAAACAAAGTTCTCTGTGTCTCCGTAGAAGTATACCTTTTCTATGCTTCTCCTTATCTCAAACTCCCTCATTATATCATTTATTAAAATGACATACCCTTGAGATTCCTTCTCTGGAAGACCTTCAACAATGATTTCCATTATCTAATCCCCTTTAGATAAATCCGGAGCAGAGCAAGGCCCCTCCAACTGCGCCTATGTACTGAGAGTTTTGTGGGACTAAAGGTTCTGTCTTTAGGATGTCTCCTACGGCCCTTACCAATCCTTTTAGAAGTGAAGTACCACCGACTTGAATGACTGGGAATCTAACATCTATTTCTTGAAGCTGCTGCTGGTAAATCTGCTCAGCAACGCTTCTGCATGCTGCTGCTGCAACGTCTTCTTTACTGTACCCTTCAGCTAGTGTAGAAACTAATCCCTGAATACCAAAGACGGTACAGTAGCTGTTCATTGGAACCTTGTGTAAATCTCCTTTTGCAGCAAGTTCTCCAAACTCGGCAATTTCAATGCCAAGCCTCTTTGCTGCTGTCTCTAAGAATCTACCCGATGCGCCTGCACATATTCCACCCATTGTAAAGCTATCTGGTATGCCGTCCATAACAGTTACTGCTTTGTTATCCATACCACCTATATCCAGTATTGTAGCTTCTCCTTTTTGCTTATTTGCAAGGAAAACTGCCCCTTTAGAGTTTACAGTCACTTCTTCTTGGACAAGTTTAGCTTTGTAATGCTCCCCAAGTATGTATCTCCCGTAGCCTGTTGTCCCGATTGACTCGATATCTTTAAGGTCCATTTTGGCTTCCTTGAGGGCCTCATTTACCACCTTTTCGGCTGACTCAATTACTGCTGCGGTGGGGTGCCAGTATTTTGCTATAATCTCATTGTCCTGCATTATGACTGCTTTTGTTGTAGCTGAGCCTGAGTCAATGCCCATTGTAATGCCTACTTGCCGCTCTCTTCCTAAAAGATCCTTCCTTTTAACTATTGTAACGAGCGCTTCCATTCTTATTAGAAGAACGCTTGCCTTAGTGTTTTCAGTAAATGAATACATGACGACAGGTAATTTTGTGTGCTTCTGGAGGTATCTCCTTATCTCATTTCTGATTAAAGCACCTTCTGCACATCTAAAGCATGTGGCTATCAATACAGCATCTGCTTCAAATGTTTTGTCTGCTAAAGCTTTGGCTCTTGCTATCATTAGTTTTAATCCCGGACTTACTGGATTAAATCCAAATTCTTCAACTGCTTCATCAAATTCAATATCAACATCAGGGAATACTATTTTGGCACCAACTGTTTCTGCTGCCTTTTCAATCTCTTTTTGAATTCCGCTGTAATCATTACCACATGAAAGCTGAGCTATCTTAATCATTTTAGGCCCTCCAAGAAACTTTTAATCCTTGCAACAAAATCTTCCACTTCTTCTTCGTTTGTTGGGTAATCAAGTTCCAAAGTTGGAACTCTTTTTTGTTTAATCAGATAAATAGTAAGCTCATTTGTTCTGGCGCAAGCCATACATCCAAATGTTGATGGAAAGTCATTGACAATTATTGCGGCCTCTGCCTCATCAATCAATGGCCCAAAAAGTGCAAGTCTTCCTCTGACACCAGAGGGAACTTCTATAGCCGCATACTTTAATCCAACTTTTACATCAATTTCAGTTATGTTCATAGGGGGAGAGTCGAGTTCTGGATCGTTTACTCTCCTATCAATCTCCTTTGCAAGTGCAAGTGGGGTATGCCCAAATCTTTCAACTAGGTCTTGCAATATCATGCTATTTGGGGGATAAATGAATATTTTCATGTTTACACCTTTTCCTTAATGGCCTTCTTTAGAATATCCACATCGACAGGTTTTTCCTTCTTTTTCTCCAGAGTTTTAAATCTTCCCTCTTTTAGGACTTTAGAGATAAGTGGTAATAGTTTATACTCTTCTAATAAGAAATAATACCCTGGTCTTGCTCCGCCACCTCTTGTTGCTCTGCACCTTCTTTCATCGCCTATTGGGTAAGCCCTGTGTTTTGAGAAAATATCGCCATCAAATTTTTCCCGTATCTTTAATGTGACGTTCTCAACAACGTCATCGTCTCCTTCTACCATAATACCATAACATGTGTCCTTGATATTAAGGGTCTTCCCAAGGCTTACAATATAGTTGATTACAGTTTGAGGGGTTAATGATGAGGTATCGGCGATAACAAACATTCTTGTTTTCATATCTGAATTAATATTTATTAACAATAAAAGAGTTTCGACTATTTTCTAGTATTAGATAAAAATATAAAATAATTTTATATCAATTAGTTTAATGCAAGTAGGAAATAAACTTAAAGGTATTTCTCAATTAATTAGGCTGGATCTTTCCTTTGCGGCAGCTATATGTGTAGTTGCTGGGGAGATACTGGCCCTTTCGGGGATTCCTAGTTTAGGGCAGATAATAGCAGGGTTTAGTTGTGGATTCTTTATCTCTGCTTCTGCACTAGTATTAAATGATTATTTTGATCTTGAAAGTGATAGGATAAATGCCCCAAATAGGCCACTTCCTTCGGGAATGGTTTCAAAATCAGAGATAATTTATTTGACAGTATTTACAACATTGCTTGGCCTCTATTCTGCTTTTGTTCTAGGGATGTCTGTCTTGATTATCGGCATCATTTTTTGGATTATTGGCGTTCTATATAACTGGAAACTAAAGAGAACAGGTTTATTGGGGAATATAATGGTTGCATCTTCAGTTGCAATCACATTTATTATTGGGGGAATAGCAGTTGGTAATCCTTGGAATGTTACTGTATGGTCTTTTGGGCTAATGGCTTTCTTAGTCGATCTGGGAGAGGAGATATCTGCTGACGCGATGGATTTAGAAGGCGATAAACTTCAGAACTCAAAATCAATTGCAATAGTGTGGGGGAGAAAAGTTGCACTAAAAGTATCAAGTTTATTGTTTGGCCTAGTAATATTGGTCAGTTTTTTCCCTTTGATATTCGGGAATCTGGGGAATATCTATTTATTGGCAATGGCGATTATAGATGCAAACATTATTTATTTTGTGTATAAACTTTTGAAGAGTAAAACTGATGCTGAGGGTAGAAAATACATTATAGGGATTTACAGAGGCATAATGGTTGGGATTGTTGTATTATTATTGGGGCTTGTTATTTTCTAGAAAATTATAAAGTTTAACTTAATAAACTATGAATTGTCTATTTCTAGATTAATATAGTGTATAAGCAATTTAAATACCTGAACATCATATTTAGAAATTAATGAATAATAAAAGGCCCATGGGATTTTTTTCTGTTGTTGCTATTGGGATAGGTGGAATGGTCGGAGGAGGGATTTTTGCAGTTCTTGGACTAGCGGTAGAATTAAGTCGTGGTGGAACTTCCCTAGCTTTCTCAATTGCAGGAATAGTAGCTCTAATTACTTCCTATTCCTATGCAAAATTATCAGTAACCTACCCAAGCCAAGGTGGGACAGTAGAATTTCTGAATCAAGGATTTGGACCAGGTTTATTAACAGGTGGATTAAATATACTTCTTTGGATAAGTTACATAGTAATGCTTTCATTGTATGCCTATGCTTTCGGCAGTTATGGTGCAAATTTTTTCCCTATTGAACTGCAACCTTATTATAAACACATTTTAATGAGTGGCGTAATAATAGTATTTACATTAATTAACGGAATGGGTGCAAATTTTGTTGGAAAAACTGAAGAATATATAGTTGGTCTAAAAATTGCGATATTGTCCTTTTTCATAATCGTTGGTTTTTGGAGTATTAATCCTCAAAGATTACAAACATCTACTTGGAGTAGTATTCCACAACTAATTGCGGGAGGAATGATTATTTTTCTTGCATACGAAGGTTTTGAGCTTATAGCAAATACAGCTTGCGATGTCAAAAATCCTAAGAAGTCCCTACCTCGTGCATATTATACCTCAGTCATTTTTGTTATAATATTGTATGTATTAATTTCAATAGTAACAGTGGGTAATTTATCTATAACTGACATAATAAACGCGAAAGATTATGCGTTAGCAGAAAGTGCTAAACCTTTTCTAGGAAATCTTGGATTCGTTATGATAGCTATTGCTGCACTTCTTTCTACGAGTTCAGCAATAAATGCCACCTTATATGGTACAGCTAGAGTGAGTTATATTATTGCTAAGGATGGGGAGTTGCCATCAACTTTAGAAAAAAAAGTTTGGAATCGCCCCCTTGAAGGATTGATTATTACAGCAGTTGTGGCGCTTATAATCGTAAATTTATTCAATCTATCAAGTATTTCAGTAATGGGCAGCACAGGTTTTTTAATAATCTTCACCGCAGTTAATGCTTCTAATTCAATCCTTCATAAAAGTACTAAAAGTAAAAAATTAATTTCAATTCTTGGCACTATTGTATGTATTTTTGCATTACTAGCACTAATATGGGAAAGAGCTGCCACTTCATGGAAAGACATAATCATAGTACTAGTAATGATTATTTCTGCATTCTCTATAGAAGTGATATACAGAAGAATAACAGGTAGGATAATAAAGCCATTTTTTAAATAAATTCAATAATCGAATTGTAATCTGTTTATTTGCATTTTATTATTAAAAAATAAAGAGATTATCTCTTAAATAAGATATTCTTATGATCCAATATTTTATACACTTGAGTTTTTAGCATGTCTGTTACAAAGAAACTTATTAATGCATAACCCCAAACTAATCCCGCTAATTTCCAGCCCATAGCTGGCAATAGGAATCCATAGACTACTATTAATGTTGCAATTGTTTGTGTTCCTATTATGGCAAAGAATAAAGGCTTTGCAGGTTTTATACTCCAAAAATATCCTTTTGTCCTTGCTATAAATACCGTTAGGTGTCCTGCTACAGATAGTTTAAGATAAATAAAGGACTGAAGAATTTCATTGCTTAAATGCAAATATTCTTTGCCAATATATAATAATCCAAATGATGAGAATACTCCAATTATTCCAAGCATAGTTGCTATCCCTAACACTGTTCGCATATTCCATTTTTCTGGTTCATTAGAGTATTTTACATTGTCATAAGCTATCGTAATTATAGGTAAATCGTTTAGAATGGCCAATAAGACTATCATCAATGCCGTCACTGGATAAAATTTAAATACTATTATTGAAGCAGTTATAAAAAGTAATACTCTAATAGTTTCTGTAATTCTATAAATCGAGTAATTTGTCATTCGCTGAAATATTCTACGACTTTCTTTTATTGCGTCTATAATCACGGAAAGGCCTGGTTGTGTTAGAACAATATCTGCGGCGGATTTTGCAGCGTCTGTAGCACCTGCAACTGCAATTCCCACATCTGCCTTTTTCAAAGCAGGCGCATCGTTTACACCATCTCCTGTCATTCCTACAATGTGGTCTTTTTCCTGCAATAATTCTACTATTTTATATTTGTGTTCAGGAAAAACCTCAGCAAAACCTTCTGCATTTTCTACAATAGTTCTTGCTTCACTGCCATGCACGTCTAAGAAACTAGATGCATTTGCTATTTGCTGTCCCAAGTTTACTAGTTTAGCAATTTGTTTGGCTATAGCAGTGTGGTCACCCGTAACCATTTTTACATTTACGCCCATATCTTGAGCAGTTTTTATCGTCATCGCTGAATCTTCCCTGGGGGGATCATATAATCCAAATAATCCTACTAATTCCCAGCTATCGCCACCCTTTTTTGCAACTCCTAGTGCTCTAAAACCTTCGGAAGCAAAGTAATCAATTAATTCATTTATTTTTTTATCTAGTTTTGAGTTCTTAATTAGGGACAGAATTACTTGAGGTGCACCCTTTGAAACTTTTATCTTTGAGTGATTAATTTCAAGAGTGGCCTCAGTTCTCTTTGAAACTGGGTCAAATGGCTTAAAATTTATAATTTTATATTTTTGTAAATCTTTATCTAGGCCATATGATTTTGCTTTTTCTATTATAGCACTATCAATTGGATCTTTATCCTCTTCTCTAGAGGCCAAACTTGCAAATAGTAAAGTATCTTTATCACTATATGGAGAAAAAGCTTTAATATCTCCAATAGAAAGTTCATTTTTTGTTATTGTTCCTGTTTTATCAGAACACAACACATCCATGCCAGCCATTTCTTCTATTGCTGCAAGTTTGCTGACAATTGCTTCTTTTTTAGATAAAGACATGGCCCCTACAGCCATTGTAACTGATAAAACAGCAGGTAACGCTGCCGGTATAGCTGCTACTGTAAGAACTAAAGCAAATTGTAATGCCTCTAACATGCTCTCGTGTCTAAAAAGGGCTACCAAAAAGATTAGTGTAACTAATCCTATTGCAAGCATTATTAAATAATCTCCAATTTTTGTAACTGCCTTTTGAAAATGGCTTCTTGTTTGTGCCTCTTCAACAAGTTTTGTAGTTTTACCAAAATAGGTGTTCATCCCAGTAGTAACAACTAAAGCGTCCATTTCCCCTTGTTTGACAATAGAGCCATTATATGCAACATCTGAAACATGTTTTTCTACAGGAAGCGACTCACCCGTTAAGGCAGATTCGTCAATCTGTAAATAATCTCCTTCAAGTAGTTTTAAATCCGCAGGAACAATATCTCCTAGTCTTACCCTTACAATATCTCCAGGAACTAATTCTCTTGAAGGTATTTCAATCCATTTTAAGTCTCTTTTTACTTTTGCATTTGGAGATAATTTCTTTTTTAATAGCTCAATCGCATTGTCTGCCTTGTGCTCCTGCCAGAAACCAACTACTGCGTTCATAGAAAGAAGGGTTAATATAATAAAAAAATCGTCCCATCTTTGTATTACGGCGGATATAACAATAGCCGCCTCTATCATCCAGGGTATGGGGCCCCAGAAATAACCTAGAAATTTGATTAGTGGATTGACTTTTTTCTCTAATATTTCATTGAATCCAAATTCTTCGATCCTTTTTTTCGATTCATTACTACTAAGACCTTTATCTGTAGTATTTAGTTTAATAAACAAATTAGATATACTTATCTTTTTTGATTCTTCAGTCGTAATATTCTCCATTTAGCCACTTTGTCCAATAGTGTTATTATCTATTTTTTACTATATATACCTTCTCATCGATATATTTACTATTTTATAATTTTACTAAGTTATTTTACCCTATAGAGTATAATTAACCTAATAACGTAAAAGTTAGAGTTAAATAGGATTAAGTCAAAGTATATTATATGAAAAAAATTCTGAATCTTAGCATATTCTTGTTGCTAATATTTACTATTTTTTCTAGTGGCTGCGCCGGACTTTTTCCTTTTCCTTCGTTTAAGTGTGAGGATGTCAGAGTTACTGATGTTTGGATCATGAGACATCCTTTAGATATTTTACCAAATGCTATATTTAATGATGGTTCAAACTATGCAATCTACAAGATAATAATCACCAACAATTCCGAAAAAGAAATTAAGCTTAAACCAATAGTAAAAGTGATTGATGGAAAGAACATTTTCATCAGGGAAGTGGATGCTAATATGTCTCCTGTTTCAGAATACTATGCTAAGTCTATAGAAGGCAGCGAGAAAACAGTATATGCAAAGGATTATACAGATTGGTATATGGAATTAAAAGCGTTGGATGCAAATTCTGGAGACTATAACATTAAAATCACAGTTAAGGTGGTTCCTAATACTCTATGTACAGAAATCAGCGAAAATATCATACGTATAAGTGATAAAAAAAATTGATGAATTTAGTTTTGTTATAAGATCAATTCAATATTGGACTACTATTAAATGCTGCTAAAATAAAATCATGAAAAACAAACTTATTTTATTTTTTATATTATAACTTCTTTCTTAGATAAACCATTTTGTTGATTTTAATGTTATATTACAACCGGTTATAACATTAGTAAAATTATAAGGCAAACTTGACTCTATCAATCTTCTCTTTAATCGCATCGATTACAATTGGATCATCATTCCATGCCCCGAGATTAATAACTTCAATGCAATTAGGCATTTCACACTTAGAAACAAGCTCAGGCAAATCACACATGCTGTGAATGCTATCAGCACTAATTGCAGCAGAGAAATAAAATATCTTCTCTACACCATTTTGAATTAATTTCTGGATAGCTTCTGAGGTGCAAGGTTCTCTAAACTCCATCCATGCAAGATCTAAATTCTTAGAATCGTATCCGTCTTTAACAAAAATCTCCAGAACATCTTTTCTAAATTTAATCTCGTGCTCTGTTTCCGTTGGCCATTCCATGTCCCACTCTTTTGGCTGCCCATGTCCAACAAGTAAAACTCCAACTTTTTTCTTATCTGCCTTTCCTAGGTTCTTGTTTACTCTTTCGATAAACATGCTCTGCAAAGTCTTTGAATCCCATAGAGGGCCAGTATAGTCTATTGAAACTCCATAATCGTCGAAATCAATTTTTTCAATTAACTCCTTACCTTCGGCAGTATGATTTGAAATAGTCAAGAAAACTTCACTAACAATTATTCTGCTTGCTCCCTCATTTAATGCTGTGATGGCTGCAGCATCAGGCCTTGGCTCATCTTCTAAGAATGAAAGATAGAACTTAGTGGATAGGTCTCCTTCTTTTCTAAATCTTTCTTCTAAAGATTTCATCATCCTTTCATGCATTTTCTTATGTTTGCTAAAACCAACATGGATATACTTTTTCCTCAACATATAGAGAAAGATTGGCCTAACTAAAAATGGGATAAACTTAATCTTCTGCTCATCAAACTCTCTAAACTGATTTATCCATCCTATTGGATTATAGTCTTCTGGCTCACCATGGGTAAAATAAATAACTGCAGTATTCCCATTACCAAAATCGCCTTTTTTCCTAGTGAGTTTTGGAACATATCTTTTATCTTTAGTTGATAGTAATTTATAGGTCATAATATAATAACCAGCTACAATAGCTATTAGAAAAGCAAGAATGATAATCCCTATCCCATCTCTATAGGTATACAGAAGAGGAATGAAAATAAAAAATTCAATTATTAACAAGGTTAAATAAATTCTAATCTTACTCTGATGAACTGTTAGATATTTAACAATTGTTACTCCCACCAATAATCCAATAATAATGGCCATCGGAGGTAAAATATAGTTAATCTAATCACCTTATTAAAAATTAATTCATTTTCAATTAAAAAATTTGTTATTGTTTTATGAAATCAGAAAGTCATTTAAATTGATTCAATTTCTTGTTTTCAATGAAAGTAGATTTACACGTTCATACTACAGCGTCTGATGGACTTCTTTCTCCAACAGAGATGATAGCAAAAACCAAAGAAAATGGAATAAATACACTAGCTATTGCAGATCATGACACGATTGATGGCATACCTGAAGGTATGAAGGCTGCAAATGAAAAAGGAGTAATGCTAATACCTGCTCTTGAAATAAGTGCAAAACATGAAAAACAGGTCCATATGCTGGGCTATTTTGTAGACTATACAGATTTGAAATTCCAGAGCTTTGTAAACAAACTAAAGAATTCCAGAGAGGATAGGAACGAGAAGATGCTAAAAAAACTCGGGAATATGGGCTTTGAGATTACTATGGAAGAGCTAAAAGCAAGTGCAGAGGGAAACATTGGGCGACCCCACATAGCAGACCTAATGGTGAAAAAAGGATATGTATCTACTTTTGCAGAAGCCTTTGAAAAATACATAGGTAACGATAAACCCTGTTATGTTTCAAAGGAAAGACCAGATATAAGGAAGGCCATTGAATTAATAAGGAAATACAAAGGTGTTCCAGTATTGGCCCACCCGAAATATACTTTTCTAGAAGGAGAAGAACTTGAAAACTTCGTAGCTTATCTATCCGACGTCGGTCTTGGAGGGCTTGAAGTCTACTACTCCAAGCACAGTAAAGAAGAAGAAGCAGAATACCAAAAACTTGCAGAAAAGTACTCTCTCATCCCGACAGCAGGCTCTGACTACCACAGAAACGGCGATGTTTTTGGCATGGAGCTAAAAAAAGAATATCTCGATAAATTATTGGCACTAAAGAACATCTAAAGCTTTTATTATTCTTTCAACTAAAAAGTTGGGATCATCAGAAGCCATAATATTTTCATCTGACTTACCGAGCTTCTTTAATACATCAGAGAATAGATCAGAAGCACCGCCAGTTCCAAGTAACAATCCAACTATCTTCTGTTCATCGTAGGCTATTGTAAGCTCATTTAGAGTTCCAATCATTCCCTGAACAGAAATAACAGCATCACAGCTTCTGACAAGCGTAACATTCCTGCCTTTGTACCCAGAACCAGTGAATATAAGGGAATCAAAGACATCAGTAGGATACTGATAATCTTCAACATGTTCTTTTAGGTTAATAGCAGGTGATACTCCAACTGTTGTTCCACCCGCTTCTTTAGCGCCCAGTGTCGCTTCTAAAGGAAGTCCAGGACATGCACCAGAAAAAAGTACAAGATTAGTCTTTGCTATTACTCTTCCAAGTTCCCTTGCAGCTGCCCTGATATCGCTTCCTATGTCGCCCCTCGCAGAACCAATGACTCCAATCTGATACCTTCTAATAAAAATCTCTCCCTAGATAGCCTTCTTGAAGTAGTTCACTTTGGGCTCATAGAGGTCCCCTCTTGAAAGAAGCTCCCTTACAGCATTGTCAATATCGTCTGCTAGGTAGTCATCCTTTAGCTCGTAGAGAATAAGGTCAAGAACTACGCCTTCGCCTTCGTCAAGCTTTTCTATGGCTTCCATAACCTTTGATTCAAGAGCAGAATCAGAATCAAAGATTCTGCTCTCCTCAGCATACTCTATAAGGTAGTTTAGCTCTTCAATTGCATCTATTAAGTCGGGATTTATTCCTTCTTTTTTTGCTCGGTCCATTGCCTTTCTCACATTCTTCTCTTCATCATAAATCTTCTGCGCAATCTTAAACTGCTTTTTCTGTCTTAAGGTCGTTAGGACTGATTCAGCTCTGTGGAGTGTCAGCATGTTAGGAGGGGCTATTGAGAGGACTTCAAGATTCAGTTGCTTTTTACCCTGCCACTCGCTGAGCTTAGCCATGAACTGGACAAGGTCTCCCTTCTTAATTGACATTAGAAGTTTTGTGTTTTCTCTAAATGCTAGTGCAACTATGCTCTGCGTTCCATCGTCAAGGAAAACAGATCCATAAGTTCCGTCCTCAGAAAGTCTTGGTTCAGCCATTATAGTCGCTACGCCTTTTAGTCTGTAAACTTTTAACCCGTCTTGAGTAATAACATAGTTAGTTGCAAAATCGTCCTCTGGCTTTACAAAGTAACCCTTATGGATTTCAGCAAGTGAGAGTCTCGAAGAAGGCATTCTTTTCTTCATTGGTATACCTCCTTCTCAATCTCTTGAACTTTTTTGAAGAGTTCAAGATTAAAATCAGTAAAATCTTGGATTACCTCTGAATCCACAATTATCTGCCCGCCTTCTTTGTAAGGGCTACCTATGACCCTTAGAACTTGTTCCATATCGTAAAGATTATCAGATGAAACACTAATGGCGCCTGTTCCATCATCAAGTATAAGCATGTAAGTAGAGGGATCTATAGAAACAACTACCCCTAAGAAAGAAACTAATGTTTCATCACCCTTGATTTCACGTATTTCTTTTTCAATGGAGTAATTTAACTTCATTGCATCTCCTTACCTATGGCCTCTATTACCATCTCTATCTCTTCTTCTAAATCAATGTCAAAAATATTGTGAACTTGGAATACACTTCCGACAAACTCACTCTCTGCAACATTTCCAGTGATTAGTATCTCTTTTCCTAAAAGGCTAGAATGATTGTCAGATAGATACGACTCTCCGGCATTTCTGAAGTTGAATCCTTTCTCAAGATAGCTTTTTATTCCTTCATGAACGTGGTCAGCACTTACCCCCAATATCTTCTCTGCCTTGTCCTTGAAAAATGAAGCCCTGATATAACCTGTTGAATCGTCTATCCCAAGATCCAATATCGCAACTTTTGTAGGTATCACTTCTAGCTTGCAGTGCTTGCAGAATCCCTTTTGGCCGGAATCCATTTTTCTAAAACAAGTTGGGCATCCCTCATAGAAGAATACAGAATATAGCTTTGCAATTGTTCCCCTTATTTCCTTGAACTTGTCACCGGGATTTAAATCAGAAATCATTGCCCTTTCATACTTTAAAGATTTTAATGTGGAACTCTCAGGCAAGGACGACTGGTCAACTCCTTCCGGATTAACAATCACCTTGCTCTTTGAAGAAATATAAAGTTGGGGCCCCTTCATTCCGCCTTTGACCTGGCCGGCTATTACTTTTATGACGTCCCCTTTGTTCACTGTCTCAGAACATTTAACGGCGTTCTCATCCCAAAATACAACTGCAATCTCTCCAGTCTTATCCGCAATCGCTATATTAAGGACTACTCCTTGAGATCCATCATCTCTAGTAAATTCCTTTGGGGCGTACTTTCTTGTAACGCGCCCTAAGACGTTAACGTCTTTCATTCCTTCATTAAGAGACTCTATCTTGAGATCTTCTTTACCGGGCAGAGTTATCCCTTCTTCAGAAGCGATTATAGAAAGAATCCCTTTAGTTGTAAGATTAAACATTGAGGATTCTTTTTTTACCCTAATCTTCTCTTTTATCTGAGCTTCCGTATAACCCTTTTCCACCAATTTAGACATTATGAGGGATACGTCATCTTCCATCAAAGCACCTATTAACTTTTTATTTAATGAATATTAAAATACTTTTCGATTAGACTTTATCAATTTGAAACTATCCTTATATTAAGATTGATATCTGCATATCTGTCAGTCCTATTGTAAAGTATGAGGTACCACTTCCCTCCGTGGGGGGCTTCCCAAAAAATTTTTCCATCTGTCGAAAGACTTGGCAGCTCTTCATACTTATAGAATCCATCGTTCTGCCTTAGCTCATAGTTTGGCTGGTCGACCAATCTTATTTCAAGTAAGGAATTTGCCTTATATTCAATCTCAAGGTCTTCTCCTGGTTTTAGATCAAAAATGAAAATCTTCGTGTCCCCTGCCGCAACAAATGTCTCTTCCTTAACAGACCATTTAGGAGAGAAGTAATCTGTAAGAAATAGATAAGCTCCTGAGATAACAAGGACTAAGATAATTATTCCAAAAACTTTGGATAAATTATTCATAATGATAATAAAAATCCATCATTTATATAAGTTATGAGGATTTTTGTATTAATTTGTTTTCTTTAAATTTTACCATGTTTAGAAGTGCTTTATTGTACGGTGAAGGTATGTTGACTCTTTCTCCAGTTTCAATAATCTTACCGGATATATAATCAATCTCAGTTCTGTTGCCCTTTCTTAAATCAGATAAAGTAGAATTTATGTTCTTAGACGTGTTTTTGATTACGTCAATGGTCTTTTCAAAAATATCATCAGGTATTTTAATCCCATCCTTTTCTAAAATAGTCTTTCCTTCTCTTGTGATTTCTTTAACTATCTCTACTAGGTTCTGGTCAAGTAGAATTCCATTCTCACCATCAAGTATTGAGGCTAATGGATTTATAGCCGAATTAATAATCACTTTTGACCATATCTCACTCTTTATGTTTTTTGTATATTCTGTTTTAATCCCAGCTTTATTGAATAGATTTACAACGCCCATTGCATTTTTGTTTTCGTCTGAAAGTGATCCAATGAAGGTGGTTCCTTTTCCCCTAAACTGAAGTCTAGCAGGTGCCTCAAGAAAAGCACCCATGCTTGTAACGGCACCCAGGATATTTTTACTCTCAACATAATTTGAAATCTCTTCAATATTTCCTGCGCCATTTTGAAGTGACATGACCTTTACATCTTCATTTAGAATTGGGAGTATATCTTTCAAGGCTGTTTTTGTGTCGTATGCCTTAGTTGTGATAATAATCAGATCTGAATCCTTTGCATCAAGAGGATTTGAAGATGCTTCGATTCTAACATTGAATTCTTCAACTCCAAGAATAGAAAGGCCATTTTTCTTTATGGCGTCCATATGGGCCTGCCTCCCAATGAGCAATATATCTACATCTCCTCTTTTTAGAAGTCCTCCAAATAGGCTACCAATAGCACCTGCTCCGATAAAAGCTACTCTCACTTTATCACTAGTAATAATAATGAATTACTTTTTATATCTCTTATCGGTAAAAATTTACAGGAGATATTATGAAAAATCTAACCTAAATCTCTAAATAATAATATATTCAGTTAAGGCTTTAAAGTATCAGCACAGAATGAGATTAGGTGATTTGATGGCATTGCCTGAAAAGGTTGAGTTTATCGGTAACTACAAGGGGTGGAAATGCTACAAAGGTTTTGACACCCTTGAGGGAAAAGACAAGCTTGATATTGCACGATTATTACTCTCTATACGAGAATCATTTAATGAAAAGATATATGAATACTTAGGCCAGGGATTTGATCTAAATTTTATTCAGGCCATAGTTGACTCAATTATAAAGGATGAAAAAAAAATTTCGGGTGCACTTTACAAAGCAAAATCTCCAACGACCACTAAAAAATTATCAGAGATAGCAGAAATAAAAGAAGCAAAGGATATTGCAAAGGGACTACTCACAGAGATGATACTAGAAAAACTTGGAATTGAAAGACTAACCCCAGAAGTACTTGACAATTATCTCGGACAGAAACCTATTGAAGATAAGGGCAGTGAAACTGTTATTAATAAAAATATGGTCCATTTCCTCGGAAACTATGCCGGGTGGAAGTGTGTTAAAAGAATGGAAGTTGAAGATCTAACTGAAGATCTAGATATTGCTATGATTCTCCTATCGATTAGGGAATCTTTCAATAACAAAATCTATGATTACATGTCTGATAAGTTTGATATGGACTCTCTTGATGAGCTAGTTGAAGACATCATACCAAAGAAAGGCAGATTTAAAGAAGAAGATATTGCTTCGGCCCTTTCAAAACTAAATGAGTCTGAGTTTATTTCAGGACTTGAAAGAATATCCCAGGATAAGAAAGCTATTGATATCCTAAAGAGGATAGCTACTGAAAAGACACTTGCAGGATTAAAACTTTCTTTATTAAACGCTAAGATGGTTGAAAAATATATTGAGAAGAAGGCACTTATTGCCTGAGGATGCTAAGCATATATATCGTGACTAAAACCATAATAAACATTGAAGAATAGACTATTATCCTGATAAGTGTCTGTTTTGAGTTTTTTGCATAATCATAGGCAACGTAAGGTCTACTCTTAACAAAAGTTCTTGGGATTGAATCAAAGTTTACAGAATTACTATTTTGGTCTGTTGTATATGTCCACCCAGGTCTGCCTTCATAGTTGACTGTCTTTTTGGTAGAGAGATATTTATCTCTTTCTTTATCGTATTTTGTTTTTTTATCTTTATCGATTAAGGTTTCATAAATCTCTTTCAGCTCTAAAAATTTACTTTTTGCCCAATCCTCTTTTCCTGGATTTTTATCCGGATGGTACTCTAGGGCTTTTTTTCTATAGGCCTTCTTAATCTCCTTAATATTGGAAGAAGGTGTTATGCCTCCAATCGTTTCATAATAGTCTATTTTTGGATTGTACGACATCTTATCAGTAAAATCAAATCTATATTATCTATTCTAAAATTGGAATACAATATATAAATTTATTACTTAAAAAATATTTTAGTATAAGAGATTTATCTGAACTTGGAGTATTTTGTTAGGACTCTTAATATCTCCATTGCAATATCCTTGTCTATTACCCCTTCGTCTTCCTTATCTTTAAGGAATTTTTTGGCCTCTTCTACACCAATTTTTGAAGCTTTGGCATAAAGTGGCCCACGGATCAGACCTGCTTTTTCTTCAGGAAGTTTATTTAATACTTGGTTTAAATCCCACTTGAAATCTGATACCCTTCCCATGTTCAATTTTTTAGTTTTTTTAGAATATATTTTTTGTTTGAATTTTCTAGATCCTTTTGAATAAAATGTGTTAGATTGTCCTTCTGCCATCTGACCCTCTCTTTTCTCTAATTGTTAAATAAAACTTTTTAAGTCTTTGCTTAATTCTAATAGATTTTCCTGTTGCTTTCTTATAATTTTATCCTCATAAATTTGATTTTCAATTGAAATAAAGGTCCAACCGCCCTCCTTTGAAGAAAATTTAACTGCAAGAATTGCTTTAGGAGAAAGAACCGTCTTCTTTGATATTTCAGATGCCACGTTTAAAAGTGAATTGATCTGTGATTTTTTAATCTTGATACTTGAAAGTTTGGTGCTCTTCACTTCCATTATTATAGTAATTTTGTCCTTAATTGCGATGATGTCAGGCCCACTCTGGCTAACTCTTTTGCTAAAGACAAAATAGCCGTTTTCAAGCAGAAACTTCTTGACTTCGTATTCTGCACGAACTCCTCTGGATTTATTTCTTGTTACTGCCGTCAGGTTGAACGCTTCCATTTTGATACTTTAATTTTAGGGCCAATTGGGGAACTTGAAATATCGTCCCTTAAGAAATTGATATAATCTCCATTCCACAATAGAACGGGGCCTTCTTGGTCACCTTCATAATCTTGACAGAAAAACATCTCCTTTATGAAGTCGAAGGATTCGCTTTTATCGCCTTGGATAAGTAAAGGCAGATCATCATCAAAGAAGTCTAATTTATTATTTATGTTCATTTCTCTTCTAAGAGAAACTGAAATATCTATGACGCCTAGCCATTTCCAATCTTTTTTGTCTATATACATAAAAGAAAGGGCAGAAGGATTTCCATCCTTTGATTCAACTATCATTAATCTTCTGCAGCCTTTGAGAACAGCAATATCTTTTAGCTCTTCAACAGATTTTTTACCCCTTGTGACTTGAAAAGAAAGAGGTATAACTCCTAGTAGCTCTTTAACAAAGGACCTAGTCCTTGTTGATGGCCTTCTAGAAGTTGAGATAAGCATCATATTAACGTGCTTGCACTGTCTTTGCCATTTCTGGCCTCATCTTGATGAATATTCTGTTACCACAGTAGGGACATTTAATTCCCCTTATATCATCAAGTTCTGTAGGGGTGAGTATTCTTTTACATTCAATGCATTTATACAACTATTCACTTCCTACTTTACCGGACACTTTCTGTGAAACTCTTCCCATTGGAGTATCTGGAAGATATGTGCCTCCTGCAAATGTGGTCTCACACTTAGTGCATTGCCAGATTGCAGTGTTAATCCTTTTTACAGATTTTCTTCCACACTGTGGGCACTTATGTTTTTGTCTCATCTGTGCTTCAATGTTAGAGATCTTGACTCTAATCCTTCTACCGTATCTTGGCCCGAATCTTCCTGCACTTGTTGATTTATTTGAAACTGCCATGAACATCACCTCATTTCAGAGAATTTTTCTTTTAAAAGGGACCTTACTTCGTCGCCCCTGACCTTTGAACGTCTGACGATGTCTAAAATCTCCTCTTTTTTAAAGCTTCCTACATCTCCTTTCTGCATAGCTGAGATCCTTCCATTGTCTTCAGTTGTAGCGGTTATTCTTGAATCCATTACACTTTCTTCTTCCATTGAAGGGTCGTATAAGATTGAATCTGCTATTTTTGCATAAGTACAGGGTATAGGTATTTTTCTCATAGGTAGAGGCATTAACTCCTCTGTTTTCTTACCTTCTTCATCTAAAACTGGCATTTTGGTGTTGTAAAGAGCACCTATTGCAGCAATTCCAGATGCATCGAATAGATTTCCATTGTAATCCATTATGTGTATATCCACAAACAAAACCCTAACAAGTTCCCCTTCCTTAATAACTAATTTTTCAAAATCAATAGCACCTGATTCTCTAATTCCTCTGTCGACAATTCTTGCAAGTTCTATTGAGTCTTCCCTTGGTGGCCCTGCTTCAAAGTCAGGTGAAGCCATTGGAATTAATTCTGCATTAGTTGTAAATACTCCTTGGTTGGGTGTGTCAGGGAATGGTGCACCGGTTTCACATTTAACGCCAGCGATTACCTTTGTGTTCCCAATTTGAACAAAACATGACCCTTCGGCTTTGTTTGCAATTCCAAGTTCGATCTTAAGATCTCTCATGTCATTAAGGCCTCTGCCATCGTCACGTTTACCGTTCTTTAAGAGGCTAATCATATAATCTTTCTTAATATCTGAAAGAACACTACTCATTTGGCACATCCTCCGTGATGTACTTTTTCTTTAGCGCTTCCTTTTGGATCTCATATACTTGAAGGCATCCTTTTCTACCGAGGTCCAATGCTTCCTCAAGCTGTTCTTCTGTTAAGTCTCCATCCATCTGCAATAAACTAAACTCATCTCTTCTTGGAAGAAGTGCTAATGGTAAATCTGCTTGACCGTAGTTATCCTCTTCCTTACAGAGGTCCAATACAATCTTATCATCAACTTTTCCAGCGGCGCATGCAGGAACTAATTCTTTCATGGGTATTCCTGCGTTAGCAAGTGCTACAGATGCGGCAGTTATTCCTGCACATCTTGTTCCAGCATCTGCTTGGATAACTTCAATGTTTACCTCGACCATGCATTTTGGGAAATTTTCTAATAGTAATGCAGGCTCTAATGCGCCTTGTGTTACTTTACCAATTTCTACCACCCTTCTGCTTGGGCCAGGTCTTTTTCTCTCTTCAACTGCGAATGATGCCATATTGTATCTGCACTTTAATATAGCCCTATCTGATTTTTGAAGAAATCTTGGGTATGCTTCCCTTGGGCCATAAACTGCACAATAAATCTTGTTTCCGCCCCATTCAATGTAAGATGAGCCATCTGCTCTTTTAAAAACTCCAACTTCTATCTTTATGTTCCTTAATTCATCAATGGCCCTTCCATCAATTCTCTTGCCATTAGTAAAGAACTTTATGTCTTTCTCCATGTATAACACCTAGTATTATCTTGATAATTCCGTTTCTAGTATTTTTTTTATCCTGTCAGTTAGCCCTGGTATGTGGGCTTCTCTATCAATTTTAAGAATGGCGTTCTCAACTATGTCTTCCATTTGTCTCTCGCCTTTAATCCATATATTGCCATTCTGACCAACCATTATTTCGCATTTGGTCATTTGTTTCAATAACTTAATCATAGATCCTTTTTTACCGATTACTCGGGGAACTCTTGTGGCATGGATTTTAACAACCCTTCCCCATTTCAATTTGCCATAAGGTCTTTCCTTAGACTGTAGAACTATGTCTGAGGATTCCCCGACATCTTTAATATTTGCATAAATTACATCGCCAACTTTGAATATCCTTTCAAGGTTTGAAGTGTCCTTAACATACCTTAAAGCGTCTTGGACATGAAGGTTAGCTAGGTAGGGGGCATTTACTTCTAAATCCCAACTTAGAGGATTAATACTTACAACTGTTCCAATTACGTCGTCGCCCCTTTTTGGTATATACTTTCCTTCAAGCGGTACTACCTTGACACCATCATTTTCTATATAGACTATGCCTAAAACAGAGGATATTATTGTATCCCCAAATTTATCAACGCCATATTCGTATCTAAAAGGCCCTTTTGCGATTGCCATTCCTGGCGTAACGATTGATCTGTCTTTAACTAAAAATTCCAATGCTATCTCTCCGTATTATTTATCCATTATTTTTGTCTCAACGTTTCCCTTTGTGGCGCCATTTAACTTGCTGAAAAGGTCGTCTTGTAATCCGGCCGGTATTTCAATTACAAACATCCAAGAGCCATCTCTTCCCCATTCTTCTTTAATAATAGTACCAAGAGTTTTTACAAATCCCATTGCTTTAGGTGCATATTCTGCGGGTACTTTGACTCCTATTCTTCTATTTTCAATCTTAATAGGTAGAATTGGGGCCAGTGCATGAATTATCTGTTTAATCTGATCTTCAGTTCTCCGGTACATATCTATTGAAACTCTTGCCTCTTCTAAAGCTGTTTCAATTCTTTGTGGTGGGTGTGGGTGACCAGTCTGAGGATTTATGGCGTGTCTTGAAATATAAGAGACAATCTGCGCTCTCTTATTTTCCATCATTGCTCTTCTTTGCTCGGTAGTAAGGTGTATTTCTCCTTTCTTTAGAATAATTTTTGAAATCTCACTAACATTATCTGTACCAAATGCTTTTTTAAGAGACTCTGGAGATGCTTTATCTCCCTTGTTTGCGTCTTTAAAAATAAAGTTTGCAGCGAGGAAATCATCTGCTTCATTTCCTCCCTTAAAATCTTGGGCCTTTTGAGGATCAACTAAGATCTCAAAATGTTCCCCTTGGTACTTGAGTTTTGCAGTAACTGCATCATCTAGAGATATCAAACAATCTACTCCTTATCCTCCTCTTCCTTAATCTCTTTAACTTTCTCGATATAGAAGTTTAATTTTTCTTCATTTATTTTCTTAAACCTCTTATCTTCCATGCTAATTACAGCCATTTCTACATTGCTCTTGCTCAAGTCACCCTCTATTGATTTCTTAAGTGCCCTCAAGGCAAGCATTATTGCATCTTCAATTGAAATTTCGGGGGAGTATTCCTTTTCGAATATCTCCATTGCTACTGATCTTCCTGCACCTATGGCTGTAGCTTTCCATTCAAGGTAAGCTCCTGAAGGCTCAGTTACAAATATCTGAGGCCCTTCTGAGTTGATACCTGCAAGAATTAGAGAAGCACCAAATGGCCTTAATCCGCCATACTGTGTGTGCATCTGCTTTAAGTCTCCAATCTTCTTTGCGAGCATCATGACAGACATCTTTTCATCATAGCTCAATGTGTGAATCTGTGCTTCTATTCTTGCTCTGTCGACAAGAATTCTTGCGTCTGCTATGATTCCTGATGTTGCTGCTGCAAGATGATCATCTATTTGAAATATCTTCTCAAACGATTCGGGTTCAACAAGCCTTGAAGGGATTCTCTTATCTACACAAAGGACTACTCCTTCGTTGCATTTAATGCCTATAGCGGTGGCTCCCCTTCTTACTGCCTCGCCAGCATATTGAACCTGATACAAACTTCCATCTGGACTAAAAACGGTGATTGCCCGGTCGTAACCAGATGCGGGTGGAACGAATGCCATTTATATACCTCCATAAACTAATTAACATTAGACTTAATATTTTTTTCTAACCCCTTTATAGTTCCTGATACATAAAGAGGCAATATGTTAACTTTTTCTTTACCTACAGATTTAGTAAGTGATAGTATAAATATAGCTTTGTACAATGATTTTATATTACTTTCTATTATGCCATATCTTCTACTTTCATCGTAATCCTTTACCCAAAGACCTATTTCAGAAGCGCCAAACTCTCCTAAAAAATCAATGGCTGTATTCCAGATAGCCTTAACTAGGTCCTCTCTTTTAAAGTCTTTCCCCCCCTCAATTTTAAAACTGACATACCTTGTCTTTTCTCTGAGGGTCTTTGGAGTTTTAATGGACATAAAAACAACAAAAATAGGTATAATACAGATGATTTAAGTATTTTGGTATAATTTATCAGCCTAGCTATTATTCAGAACATTTAAATATAGTATCATACAAATAATTACTGTGTCAGACAAAAAAAGTATAGCCGAAATAGTAAGGGAGTACATAGGTGCACACCCCTCAATAATGGACTGTCTTAAGTATGGAATAATCAACTATTCTGCATTATCACGAATGATAATGGACGAATATAAAATAGACAACATGGTAGCGGTTCTAATAGCGTCTAGAAGATATGCTGAAGAATTACAGAAGGAAAAAAATTTTCTTGAGAAAAAAATAAAAGTTATTCTAAAGAAAAGTAGGATTAACATAAAGACAAAAGTTGCAACTTTAACTTTAAAACCTGGCTGGCACGTTTTCTTGAAACTTGAGCCCGTTCTAAAGAAGACCCTATCGGAGGGTTATCTTATTAATATTATCCAAGGATCCCAAGGTATTACTTTGATTTTACTTGAAGACTACCTTGAGGAAGTTACAAATCTTATAGGCAAAGAAAATGTATTGAGAGTGTCAAAGAACCTTGTCGAAATATCTGTTAAGAGCCCTGAAGATATTGGGAATACTCCAGGAGTTGTATCGTACTTATCCTCAAACCTTTCAGCTGTGGGGATAAATGTTATTGAGACTATGAGCTGTTTCATGGATACAATATTTGTCGTTGATGAAAAAGACATGGTACTTGCCTTTGAAGCACTCAACAGGTGCATAGATTAATCCTATGTGATATTAAAAGTTTGAAAAAAGGTGGTAATATGGAAATGAATGTCATTGACATAAAGAAGGATGATGGTGTAGAGTTTATAGTTGGACAGGGAAACTTTTCTATATATACCGTAGACGATCTAGCGAAGACTCTTTTAACATGTGTTGCAGGAATCAAGATAGGGGTTGCAATGAACGAGGCCAAACCTAAGCTAACAAGGGTTGCAGGAAACGATGAACATCTAAAAGAGCTTGCAGCAAATGCTGCTTTAAAGATAGGTGCAGGACATATATTTGTCATTATGATGCGAGGAGCCTTCCCAATTAATGTTTTAAACAATGTTAAAACCCATCCTGCAGTGTGCACTGTTTATGGTGCAAGTGAAAATCCCTTCCAAGTTATTGTGGCAAAGACAAATCTAGGAAGCTCTGTTATAGGTGTTGTTGATGGAACCTCAGCAGAAAAAGTTGAAGACAAATACGAAAAGAAAGAAAGAAGAGATATCTTAGAAAAAATAGGATATAAGGTAGAATGAAGGTCAAAATAGATAATCTAAAGGGATTAAGGTTATTGAATCCTGGGCCACTAGTTTTAATCACATCAAAATATCAGGGCAAATCCAATATTGTTACTGTAGCATGGACTAGCCCCATCTCCCATTCTCCCCCTCTTATTTCAGTGTCTCTTTCAACGAAAAAGCTATCCCATGTTCTAATAGGCAATTCCAAAGAGTTTACTGTCAATATACCATCAATGGATCTAATTGACAAAGTATTACAGTGTGGGTCTGAGAGTGGAAGAAATGTTGATAAGTTCAAGGAATTCAAGCTTAAAGAAGTTAAAGGTAAAAAGGTATCATGCCCTTCAATAAAAGAATGCTTTGCTTTTATCGAGTGCAAAGTAATTGACTGCTTTTTATGTGGTGATCATTACCTTTTTATTGGGGAGATAGTAAATTGTGAAATTGAAAAAGATTTCTACAAGGACTACGTTGATATTGAGAAAGTTAAATTCATTAATCACCTAGGGGGGCCCTACTTTACAACGCCGGATAAAATAGTTGAAAAGAAAAGAGAATAGTTACTGAAACTCCGATACATGAGCCCTTCTAATATCTTCCATTTTTAAGTCATACATCTTAAACTCATCTTCATACTGCCTAATATTATTCATTGATTGGGCAATTCCATCTTCCTGACCATTGATAAAATACTCTTTTAAGATTTTAATCTCAACTGCTGCATTATTTAAAGATTGAACTTTTTTTAAGTAGTAGTTTGTGTAGAGAACTAGCCAGTCTTTATTTGTTTTTTGGGCTTCGCCCATTGCATTATCAAGGGCAGTTTTGGCTGTTGTAAGCTCAAGTATAGCTTTATCAGCATAAACATTAACATTGTCCATGTCTTGAATAGAATAAGCATTTGAGGCAATATTATAGTATTCTATTCCTTTAGCTAATCTGAGATTTGCAGCTTTAACACTTGTATTCCAGTTTTCAAGAGAAGTATTAAGGCATAGAGGTAGTAAAAAAATCAGAACTAAACACAATCCTAATATTCTTCTACTTTTCATTTTTACACCTTTCTAGATTTTTTTAGATTGATATATAACTCCATCATATCTTCAAAGACATAATCTGATTTTATATGGGATTTTAAAGCTTCAGATTTGTCAACTACTCCACTCAATACAAGTGCAGTTCTAATCCCAAAGTTTCTTCCTGCCAATATGTCCGTATCAATTCTATCCCCAATCATCAAGCTTTGATCTTTTTTTGCAGAGATTCGTTTAGCGGCCATTTCCATGATTAACGTTTTGGGCTTTCCTATTATAATGGGCTCAACACCACTTGCAGCCGTTATTGATGCCAAAATTGCACCACACCCTGGGAGAATCCCTTCATGCGATGGGTATGTCAGATCAGGATTAGTACCTATATATATTGCGCCGTTCTGGATTGCAAGTGACGCTTTCTTCATCTTCTCATATGTAAAAGATATATCCCACCCCACGACAACTATATCGGGATTATTTTCATCTATTTTTATCCCAGAATTCTCTATTAAGGATACTAACCCATCACCACCTACAACATATGCACTTAGATTTTCTTTTTCTTTTAGGAATGTATCCTTCAAAAATTCTACAGTTGCGACTCCAGAGTTTATTATTTCATGTTCACCAATATTTATTTTCATATTTCTTAATCTTTTTGAATAGTTGGAAGGAGTTTTGGCAGAGTTATTGGTGACGCAAATAAACTTAATTCCTTCTTCAATTAAATAGTCAATGAATTCTTTAGCACCATTTATTGGATAATGGCCCCTATAGAGAACGCCGTCTATGTCCATGAATATATACTGGATGTCTTTCAAAATTAACTCTCCTTTTTCAATATCCCTTGTGCTGCAAGAATGCCTGTAGCTGCTGAGTTTACTATATCTCTTGAAAGCCCAACTCCATCTCCTGCAACGAAAAGATTTGGGAGATTAGTTTCCATTGATGAATCAACTTTTACCTTTATACCATAGAACTTAATCTCAGGAGCATATAGGAGTGTTGAATCGCTTCCAACTCCAGGGAGTACATTATCCAATCTTTCAAGTGATTCTATTAAATTTGTTACTATTCTATAAGGCAATGCCATTGCTATGTCGCCGGGAGTTGCAGACAGAAGTGTTGGTTTAATATTGCTTCTTCTAATCCTCTCAGGTGTTGATCTTCTTCCTCTTCTCAAATCACCAAATCTCTGTATCAGCGGTTTCCCCCCTCCAAGGACTGTAGCTATCTTAGCAATAGAGACGCCATAAGAAGTAGTATCTTCAACAGGCGATGTCAATGTGACCCTTGAAAGAAAAGCAAAGTTGCTATTCTGGGATTTGATGTCCCTCATTGAATGGCCGTTTACACCAACATACCCATCATACTGTTCCTTCATTACATATCCTTCATGATTTGTACAAAAAGTCCTTACAAAATCATCATAGGTCTTAGAGTAGATGTGAAATTTTGGATCTCTATTAACTTCAATTACCGGCTTCATCACGACTTTAGAAACCTCAACCCTAACTCCAACATCAATCGGTTGGTGCTCTATATTAATGCCGAGTTCATTGATTTGAGACATTAGAAAACTAGAGCCTGCCCTTCCAGGGGCTGCGATGACATAGTCAGATTCTATATTATGAGAAATATTTTTTTGTAAATATGTGGTAATATAATTATTCTTACTTTTTTCTATTTTAGTGACGTCTGCAAGCAGAACAAATTTTACTCCTTTTTTTTCGAGATATTTTTTTATTGAGTTAATTACTACGGGAGTATAGTCGCTTCCTATGTGCCTTTGTGGTATTTGTATAAACTTAATTCCTGATGCTTCAGCTTTTCTTTGTAGAGCTTCGATCATCTCAGTTTCGCCGATAAAAAGTTTCTCAGGAGCACCATGTTCTAAAAATATTGAATCTACTTCGTTTACTAGCTTTAATGCTTTGTCTGCTTTTCCAGTGAGCTCTTCCAGATCACCTCCTATATCCGGCCTTAAATTTAGAATTCCATCTGAAAGGCAACCTGAACCGCCAGCCCCATACAAGACGTTACAGGGATTACAAGCATCACACACACCTGTATGTTCAAGTGGACATTTTCTACTATCTACATCTCTGCCTCTATCTAAAAGAACAATGTCAAATTTATCATTTTCAGAAAGTTTGTAAGCGGAAAATAGACCTGCAGGGCCCGCCCCTATTATAACAACTTTTTTCTTCATATAAATAAGATTAGAATTACAAACTAAAAAAGCTTATGGATTACCCTATTTTTTTGAAGGTTTTTTTGGAAGGCCTCTTAGGGGTCTTTTTGTTTTGAGTTTTGATTTTTTAATTGGTTGAGGCTTTTCCTCAGGTAGGTCCTGTCTTAGGGGTATTTCTTGGGAATATGATTGAGTGGGTCCTTCCTGCAATTTTGGCCTTTCGGTTAGTTGGGTAGGTGGTTTTTTGGGAAGGCCTATTTTTTTAACATTCATCTTTAATAAAGCTATGATAATGAAAAACGCAGCAATTACTACTATAGGTAGTGCTTGAATCAAAATATTTGATTCTAAGACTAAGTTGATGTCCTTTTCAGTTTCTCCTTCAACTTTTACTATCTGAGTAACTTTTCCATACATTGTTGAAGAAGCTACAACTTGATACTCTTTTGGTGGAAGACCTGATATCACTATTGTGCCAGAATTATCTGAGGTGCCTTTTTGGACTCCATCTACGAGTATAGAAACCCCATTTATTGGATTACCTTTAGCATCTTTTAGCGAAACTTTTAGTGAGCCGTTTGCCTGTTTTAAAGTCAAAGATCTTGATAATCCTTCTTTAGAAATTTCAAAATTAATCTCAGAAGGATCATACCCTTTTGCATCAGCTTTTAGTGTATATACTCCAGGTACAAGCTGTATTGTACCATTTGCCTTTGTAATTTTTTGAACTAAAACTCCACTTCCTGTCTTTAATATCTCTGCTTCAACTTCAGATAGGGCTCTGCCATCTTCAGTTTTTATTTCATAAGTAAGGGTGCCTTTCTGTTTTGATAATACGATTGTGACCTCTTTTTGCTCTTCCTGTGAAAGATTAAAGGGTTCAGTTGTATACTTCTCATAGTCCATAAATTCGACTTCTACAAAATAGGTACCTGGTTTAACTGAGAATCTAAAGAATCCTCCAAGATCTGTTGAAGTGTAGGATACAGTTGTTCCTTTCAGGAAAACTTGTATTCCAAATAGAGGTTTGTCATCATCTGTAGTTACTTTTCCATAAACCTCACCCTTGATAGTTAAAGGGACATTGACAGAATAATCAACAGTATCCACTGGAGTTACAGAGTTAGGCAACTCATATTCTGAAGTAGAATAAGAAGCTATAACTTTATAGTTTTGTGCGTCGGGAACTTCAATTCTATATTTTCCATTTTCATCTGTGTTGACTGAGAATGTTTCGTTTGTAGTTACATTGGTCACTTTAACAGTTGCATTTGCAACTCCCGGTTCACCGGCTTCAAAAATATTGTTGTTGTTTGAATCTTTGTAGACATTGCCCGAGAGAATCTTAAATCCTGAATGTCTCATATAAAATGTTTTTGAATCAATTGAAGTTATATCCACATTTTCAAGTATTGTCACGAATCCACTTTTTGTAATAGTAAATGAATAAGTTCCTTCAGCTATGTTTTCAAAAAGTAACTCCCCTCTAGAATTTGAGTTTCCAGACCTCTGATAGTTTGTATCTGACTGTAAAGACAATCTAATTTCTGCATCTTCAATTGGAGTTCCGTTAACACTGGCAATATTAATGAGAAAATTTTTGTTAGTAGCGCCCCAAGTAGATGGTGCCATAAGTACCAATATAAGTATTGATAAAATGGCAATCCTTGAGTATCTTCCTAACATTGTTCTCCTCAAGATTATTTGTTAAAATAAAAAAATTAAATCTCGGAAAATACTTTTCTTACGTCTTTTACCTTTATAGTGTCTTCCATCTCAACTATTCTTGTCTCGCACTCTATAACATCCCTTGCGTCACCAGTAAGCTCTAGGTATGTTCCAAGATCAGTGTCGTATGTTTTTACATTTACAGACCCTGGAATTGTTCCTGGGCTTATTGTGCCAAGGTTTAGGTTTTCGACAAGTATCCTAACTGTGTAGGGCTTATCTATATGCCTTTCAATTCCTCTTTCAACTATTTTCATAACACTTCACCTATCCTTTAGTAGCTGATAATCAATATACAGTTACCAGTTTATAAGCTTTTCGATATCGATAATATATAACAATGTTCCAAAATGATTACAAAATATAAACAAAAATAGCTTAATGGCTTTAGATTTATTGATGGTATTATTTAAATAGTTAAAAGCTATTGATAATCAATAATTACTATTTTTTATATAAACTTAACGGGTTAGGCTAAATTGTAAATAAATGCTTAATCTTATAAAATATTTAGAGTAATTCAGCATAATGAAAGTTGTTCTTTTAGAGTATACTAGGAATCCTGAAACTGTTTGTGCTGTAGCGGCCCTTACATCAATGAAGGAAGGAACTCCTTCTGATATGCTGAAGGAAATAGACACAGAAAATGCAAAAAAGAGGATTCAGCGAGTTGTTGGGTATGGTCACTATTCAGTTATTGAACACGCAAGTTTTACTTTTTCTATTGAAGGGATATCCAGGGCATGCTCACATCAGCTTGTAAGGCATAGAATAGCTTCTTTTACCCAGCAGAGCCAAAGGTATGTTAAGATGGAAGAAGTTCCATTTGTTACGCCTCCTTCCATTAAGAAAAACAAAGCTGCTGAAGAAATATTCAAAAAGAGCCTTGGGGATACTTCTGAAAGTTACAAGAAGCTCCTTGAATTGGGTATAACCCCCGAAGATGCAAGATTCGTACTTCCAAATGCAACAAAGACTAATCTTGTCATGACTATGAATGCAAGAGAACTACTACATTTCTTCAATTTACGTTGTTGCAACAGGGCACAATGGGAGATTAGGGATATGGCTTGGGAAATGCTATACCAAGTTCTTGAAGTTTCACCGGCCATATTTGAATCTTCTGGCCCAAAATGTATCAGCGAAGGTATATGCACTGAAGGTAAAGCTTCATGCGGTTGCTACAAGCTATTTGACGGAAAAAAGATTGATGAAAGAAGGATAATTGTCAAAGAATTTTATAAGTAATAACGTGATTTTTATGGCAAGGATGGATATTGACACATATTTTATGAGTATTGCAGAGTTAGTTAAGAAAAGGTCTACATGTATCAAACAGCATGTGGGTGCGGTATTAGTCAAGGAGGGCTACATAATTTCTACAGGTTACAATGGTGCCCCGAGGGGCCTTCCTCACTGCTCAGAAGAAACATGCCTTAGGCAGACACTTGGTTCTCTTGAAAAATCACATTTGTGTAGAGGTGTTCATGCAGAACAGAATACTATAATTCAAGCTGCAATACATGGTGTTTCAACAGAGAATTCAACCGTATACTCTACGCACTTTCCCTGTATGTCCTGTACAAAGATTCTAATAAATGCGGGAGTTAAGGAAATAGTATATGGAAGAGACTATGACCTTGACAATGAAATAAAAATGAACATGATAAGGGATGCAGGCATCAGAGTAAAAAAATTGCTCTTGTCTGATTAAATGGAAAATATCATAAGCGATATAAGATATATTGATTACCCTTCTTTCTCAAATGAGAGAGCTTCCTTATTGAAAAATTCTCTTCTTGAAAAAGGGGTTGAAGAAATCTACTCATTTGGTAAAGTTGAAATTGGAACTGATAGGGCAATCGGTAAAGGCAACACATCGATTATCTTTTTGGGTAAATTGAAAAACAAGAAAGTAACAATCAAAATTGAAAGATCTGACTCAGAAAGAAAAGGCTCACTAAAAAAAGAAGCTAGATATCTAATTAAGGCAAACCAGCATGGTGTTGGTCCAAAGATATACGGGTATGAAGATAATTACATAATAATGGAGTATGTTGAAGGCAATCAATTAATAGAAGGTGTGTTTGACAAAGAGGATATATTTGATATCACAAGGCAGTGCAACGCTCTTGATGGGGCAAAAATTAATCACAGGCAGATCCAAGGAGGAAAGCACATTATTTGCGGTAAAAAAAATGTTATAATAGATTTTGAAAAAGCACACTTATCAAATACTCCAAAAAATGTCACGTCTTTTTTATCCATGTGTTTCTTATCAGATTGCCTTGTTAGAGAGAGAATAAAGGCGATATTTGATTTTGAAGAAGAATTCATTAAGACACTTTTAAAAGATTATAAATACAATTGCAATATAGAAGAGCTTATTAATAATATCCAATAAGGTTTAAATAATTTAGATAATTAGAGTAATTGGTTGTGATTTGATGGAGTTTGAAAAACCCTGGACGGAAAAGTACAGGCCTCAAAAGCTTGACGATATAGTTGGAAGAGATCCCATAATTAGAAGACTTAAATCCTATGTTGATAAAAAGTCTATGCCGCACTTGTTATTTGCTGGACCTCCAGGTGTTGGAAAGACCACAGCGGCTATAGCCCTTGCAAAGGAAATATTTGGGGAATACTGGAAGCAGAATTTTCAAGAAACAAATGCTTCAGATGAGAGAGGTATTAATGTAGTTAGGGAGAAAATAAAGGACTTTGCAAGAACTAAACCCATAGGTGGAGATTTCAAGATAATATTTTTAGATGAATCTGATGCTCTTACTTCTGATGCCCAGAATGCATTGAGGAGAACTATGGAGGTTTATACATCGACCTGCAGATTCATTCTTTCATGTAATTACTCTTCTAGGATTATTGACCCAATACAATCCAGGTGTGCAATATTCAGATTTGGACCGTTGTCAACTGATGCAATAAAAACTATGATTAAGAAGATTGCCGAGGAAGAAAAAATTGATCTTAAAGAAGACGGCCTTAATGCAATTGCCTATGTTTCTGAAGGAGATATGAGAAAGGCCATAAATGCGCTCCAGGCTTCATCGGGCATCGGAGATTCAATAACAGAGAGTTTAGTCTATCAGGTGACCTCAAGAGCGAAACCTGAAGAGATTAAAAATATGATGAAGGTTGCTCTATCTGGAGATTTTATAGCTTCTAGAAAGATACTTCAGTCACTTCTTTTAGAGCAAGGGTTGTCGGGAGAAGACATAATAATGCAGATGCACAGGGAGACATTCAATTTAGAAGTATCCGATAAGGAGAAAGTTAGAATTGTTGATATGATAGGTGAGGCAGACTTCAGGCTCGTTCAAGGGGCTAATGAGTTTATCCAGCTTGAATATCTTCTCGCCAATCTTTCCTCAGGATAACGATAATATGCTTGTTGAGAAATACTTCCCAAAAAATTTTTCTGAGATAAAAGGTCAACAGGCACTTGTAAAGGATATTCTTGCTTGGATAAATACTTGGGGAAACGAAAAAAAAGCTCTTTTAATTTATGGACCGCCGGGCAGCGGTAAGACTACAATGGTCAAAGTTTTGGCCAAAGAACTTGGATATGATTTGATAGAGCTAAATGCCAGTGACAAAAGAGATCAGACTGCCCTAAACAGGATAGTTGGAAACGCTGCTTCTTCAAAGACTCTTTTTGGCTACAAGAAAATAATATTGCTGGATGAGGCAGACAATATCCATGGCAAGGAAGATTTTGGTGGAGCAAAAGCCCTACTTGAAATAATAAAAAATACACAAAATCCAATTATACTTACTGCAAACAGTTACTGGGAGGTATCTCAAGCTATAAGGGACAACTGCAAACTTGTACAATTTAAACGTCTTCAATCAAGGACAATCTTTGCTAGATTGAAAGAGATAGCTGTTGCAGAGAAAATTGAAGCAGATGATGATGTTCTAATGAAGATTGCAGAGCAATCGACAGGAGATATGAGGGCGGCCATTAATGATCTTGACTCCTTAGGTAAAAAGCTTGTAAAAGGGGACGAGAAATTAGTAGGTTCAAGAGATACAGAAACTTCAATTTTTGAGGCTCTTTCAAAACTTTACATGTCAAACTCCATTGATGTAAGAAAAGAGTTTTTTGACATTGACAAAAAGCCTGACGAACTCTTGCTATGGATCGATGAAAATACCCCAAAAGCCTACAAGGGTAGGGAGCTACTAAAATCTATGGACCTTATTTCAAAATCTGACATTTACTTAAAACGTGCATTTAATACCAGAAACTATTCAATGTGGAAGTATGCATCAGATCTCATGACTGGAGGGGTATCTGTTTCAGGGGTAACTGATCCACGATATATCGCTTTTTCTCCACCAAAATATTTTCAGGTCCTTGGGTCATCGAAGAAGATGAGAGAAACAAATAAGATAATCCTCAATAAGATCGGGAAAAAGTGCCACTGCTCTAGAAAAGTTGCAAGAAGTTACATACCCTTGATATCCACATTATTCTTAAATCCAAAGAAAGGTGCGCTCATAGCTAACTTTTTTGAATTTGATATGGAAGAAATTAAGTTTATTGATGAAAAAAATTATAGAAAGATAGAGCTAGCAAGAGAAGAGCTTTTAAAGGCGCCAGAAAAAAAAGAGAAAATTGAAACAGTTCCAGTAACAGCAGAGAAAAAAATAGAGCCCAAAAACGAAACTACTAAAAAAGAAAAAGAATTGCCAAAAGAAAACGAGAAAGAGGATAAACAAAAGAATCAACAAAAAACACTTTTTGACTTTTAGAGGAAGATAATATGCCTGAACATTCTATATCGTCATCACTTGATAAGATCCCAAAATCTGGTATAAGGAAATTATTTGATCTTGCACAGAATATGGAAGGAATCATAAGTCTTGGGATCGGGGAACCTGACTTTGACACTCCTTCACATATAGTAGAATCTTCTATTAAAGCCCTTAAAGAGGGAAAAACTTACTATTCTCCAAATTCTGGAATTTTAGAATTGAGACAAGCCATCTCTGAAAAGATGAAAAGCCAGAACAAAGTCGATGTATCCGAAAATGAAATCATAGTAACTGTTGGCGGGGGAGAAGCTCTGTCACTTGCAATCCAGTCTTCAATAAAAAGCGGGGATGGGGTTATCGTTCCTTCGCCCGCTTTTGTTGCTTACGTTCCTACAGTTATGCTTTCTGGAGGGAATCCAATCGAAGTAGAATGCCGAGAAGATGAAAATTTTATATTGAATCCCGACCTTTTAGAAGAAAAAATAACTGAAAATACAGAACTATTAATACTGAATTCCCCTTCAAATCCTACTGGATCAGTCATGAAGAAAAGTGACTTAGAAAAGATTTCAGATATAGTTATGGAATACAATCTAAAGGTATTGTCTGATGAAGTTTATGAGAGCCTTATCTATGACGGTAAAAAACATGTCAGCATCGCATCACTTAATGGCATGGAAAATAATGTTATAACTGTGAACTCATTTTCAAAAACTTATTCTATGACGGGCTGGAGAGTTGGATACCTATGCTCAAAAGACGAAATCCTCCTTGATAGAATGTTAAAACTCCATATGTACGGTCCTGTGTGCAACAATACTTTTGCCCAATTTGGTGCTCTGGAAGCTCTTAAAGGGCCTCAAGACTTTGTGGATCAGATGAGGGAAGAATTTGAAGATAGAAGAAATCTCCTTTTGAGTAGAATCAAAAAAATGAAAGGGGTTAGTGCAATAAAACCTGAAGGTTCATTCTATCTTTTTATGAACATATCTGGCATGGGTATTAAATCAGAAGAGTTCTCTGAGAAACTTTTAAATCAAGAGAAGGTCGTCACAGTTCCAGGTTTAGCTTTTGGCCCATACTCGGATGACTATGTGAGGCTTGCATATCCGCTTAAAAAAGATAAGATCAATGAGGCATGTGACAGGATGGAAAGATTTCTTTCTAAATTTTAATCCTCTTCAATTTTTATAGACTTTATGTTAAACTCTCTTCCGGAGAGAATTGTGACATCGTTTGATCCACATTCACATACCATCTGAAGTATTGGGAAATCATTTTCAGAACTAATATTAAATTCCTTGCCACATTTATTGCAGTGAACTCTTGGCTTTAAAAATTTGATATCAAGCTTTGCACCTTCTGCAATAGTTCCTTTAGAGATTATGTCAAAGCAGAATGTAAGCTGCTCAGTATTGACTAAAAGTATCTCCCCCATCTCTAACTTAATCGATTTGATTTTCTTGGCCTTTTCTTTCTGAGCGGCTTCAAGCACGGTTTTTAGCATTCCGTCTGCAAGAGAAAGTTCATGCATAGATTCACCAATACACTTTTATATTCTGCCAAAAGAGTATTTAAAAGCTTAGGGGGATTATTTTGAAGGGATATATAATATGGCCTTCTTATATTGATAAAAATCTTTCAAAGAAAGGCGGAAGGAAGCTTCCAAAGAATTTAGCTCTGGACCATCCAAAGTTTGACGAGATTAAAAAAGCTCTTGATACTATTGGAATAAATCATGAGATTCAAAAGATCTCAAAATACCCAAAGGAACAGGGAAAAGAAGACAGAAATCTTGGAAGATTTGTAGTTGAGAAAAAATTCTCCAAAAATGAAATACTTAAAAAAATATCAAAAGAGATAAGAAAAAATAGGGGTGGAAATTAAGATCTGTCCTGCAAAGTCTCTACTTCAGGAATAATCCTTTTTCCTGCGGCAACTTTGTCTATGCTGTGTACAGTCCCGCCAAGTTTTTCTATCTCTTCTTTTAATAATTCATAATCAATTGAGTCCCCTTGTATTGAAAGTTTGACTGTTTCAGTTTTTTGGTCAATTTCAACAACTGAGATATTTACGCCTATAATCCCAGGAATTTCTGCTAGTTTATTTGCAAAATCTGGGAGTATTGGTTTATGGGGTTTTAAAACATCAAGAACTATAACCCTAATTGAACTCATGCATCTACCAAAGTTTATTGACTATATTGACTTATATAATAGTTTCGGTATTTATCAGAATTAGATTTATAAGTTTAGAGTTTGAATTATTAGTGGAGGAATTTAGATGGAAGCCCTAGATGCAATCCGTACAAGGAGAAGTGTAAGAAAATTTACAGATAAATTGATACCAAAAGAGATGATTGATAAACTATTGGAAGCGGCTATGAGTGCACCGTCTGCCGGAAATCAACAGCCTTGGCATTTTGTTGTCATTGACGATAAAAATATTTTAAATGAGGTCCCTAAGGTGAGTCTTTACGCTCCTATGGCAAAGGAAGCTACTGCTGCAATAGTAATCTGTGGTGACCCCAGTTTGGAAAAGTATCCGGGATTTTGGGTTCAGGACTGCTCAGCTGCTACCCAGAACATTTTACTTGCTGCTCACGCCCTTGGTTTGGGTGCTGTTTGGTCTGGGATATACCCTCTTGAAGACAGGGCCAGTGGCTTTAGAAAATTACTTGGAATCCCAGAAAATATCGTGCCACTCTCGATAGTGATAATGGGATACCCTGTAGAGATGCCAAAACCAGTAACTAGATTCAAAGAAGAAAGGGTAAAATATAACAAATGGCAATAATTTATTTATGGATGCCCATATCTTTTCTTGGAAAACAAGTCATGGGATAACCTTATATTTTAATTTTTTTATGACCCTATACAGACAAATACGTTAATGGTGAGATTTTATGAAAAGGCCAATGGTTACTATTGATGGAAATGAAGCTGCTGCATATACAGCTTATCATGTTAATGAAGTTATATCAATATACCCAATAACTCCTTCTTCCACAATGGGAGAGTTATCTGACCAGTGGGCATCTGAAGAAGAGCCCAATATATGGGGTACTGTTCCTCATGTAACTGAGATGCAAAGTGAGGGTGGAGCCTCAGGAGCCGTTCATGGCTCATTGCAGAGAGGCGCACTTACTACCACGTTCACAGCGTCCCAAGGGCTTCTTTTAATGATCCCCAATATGTATAAAATAGCGGGAGAACTGACTTCTACCGTTTTCCACGTAAGTGCTAGATCTCTTGCAACCCACGCCCTATCAATCTTTTGTGACCATAGTGATGTGATGTCAGTACGTTCTACCGGATTTGCGCTTCTAGCATCAAACTCTGTTCAAGAGGTAATGGATCTCTCAATTATTGCTCAAGCTGCAACTTTAAAATCTAGAGTTCCTTTTTTACACTTCTTTGACGGATTTAGGACATCTGCAGAAACTTCAAAAGTTGAAAAGTTGACACTTGAAGATTTGAAAGAAATGATAGACGAAGATCTAGTCAGGGCTCATCGTGCAAGAGCCTTATCCCCAGATAATCCAATAATAAGAGGAACTTCGCATAACCCCGATACATACTTCCAAGCTAGAGAAAAAATAAATCCATATTATAATGCCTGTCCTGATTTGGTCCAAGAAGCTATGGACAAATTTGCAAAGATTGTAGGTAGACAGTATAAACTATTCCAATATGAAGGGGCGCCTGATGCAGAAAGAATCATTATAATTATGGGAAGCGGTGCTGAAACTGTAGAAGAAACTGTTAAGTATCTCATTGAAAAAGGTGAAAAGGTAGGAGTTTTAAAAGTAAGGCTATTTAGACCATTTTCTTTAAAACATTTTATTTCAGAGATCCCTCTAACTGTAAAAAGCATTGCTGTCTTAGACAGAACTAAAGAACCAGGCTCCTTAGGTGAGCCACTGTACTTAGATGTCACAACTGCTATATCCTCTGCATTTTCAAATGGCATGTTAAAAATGGACAAGATGCCAAAAATAATTGGGGGAATATACGGATTATCTTCAAAAGAGTTTAAGCCTTCTATGGCAAAAGCTGTTTTCGATGAATTAAAAAAGAGTGAACCGAAAAATAGATTCACTGTTGGAATTAATGATGATGTAACTCATAAGAGTTTAGAATATGATCCAGACTTTTTTGTTGAACCTGAGAATAGAACGAGGGCCGTATTCTTTGGATTAGGTGCGGATGGTACAGTCAGTGCAAATAAGAGCTCAATAAAAATCATTGGTGAAGAAACTGACAATTACGCACAAGGATTCTTTTTTTATGATTCAAAGAAGGCTGGATCACTTACAATTTCTCACTTAAGATTTGGGCCAGATCCAATAAGGTCACCTTACCTAATTGACAGGGCGAACTTTGTAGCTTGCCATCAATGCTCATTTTTAGACAAATATGACATGTTAAGTGTTGCTCAGAAGAACTCAATCTTTCTTTTGAATAGCCCATATCCAAAAGAGGAAGTATGGAACCAATTACCTAAAAACGTACAACAGCAAATTATAGATAAGAATATTAAATTTTATACAATTGATGCCTATGATATTGCAAAGGATATTGGTCTTGGGGTTAGAATAAATACAATTATGCAGACATGCTTTTTTGCGTTGAGTAATGTAATCCCAAAAGAAGATGCGATTAAATCAATTAAAAAGTTCACAGAGAAAACATACGGCAGAAAGGGAGAAAAAATACTAAAGATGAACTACGAGGCCATTGATAAAGCAATTGACAATCTATATGAAGTAAAGGTACCTGAAAAGGCCACAAGCAGTTTTGATTTGAAATCATCGATGCCGGAAGAAGCGCCTGACTACGTAAAAAATGTAATATCAAAAATGATAGTTTTCAAAGGCGATGAACTCCCTGTAAGTGCATTCCCTGAAGATGGTACATACCCAACTGGTACAACTAAGTGGGAGAAGAGAAACATTTCACTTGATGTTCCTGTCTGGGATCCTGAAATCTGTATTCAGTGTGGAAAATGTGCATTTGTCTGCCCACATGCAGTTATTAGAGCCAAAGTCTACCCAAAAGATGCATTAAAGAAGGCCCCTGCTTCATTCAAACATATTGAAGCAAAGTTCTCACAATTCAAAGATTATTTATACACTGTCCAAGCTTCTCCAGAAGACTGCACAGGGTGCAAACTCTGTTATGAAACATGCCCTTCAAAGAATAAAAAAGATCCAAAACTAAAAGCTATAAACATGGAATTTAAAGACCCCATACTCGATAGAGAAAAAGAAAACTGGAATTTCTTTGACTCTTTGCCTTATGTTGAACGAGGGAAGTTAAATGTCTCAACTGTAAAGGATATCCAGCTTCTAGAGCCCTTGTTTGAGTTCTCTGGTGCTTGCTCAGGCTGTGGCCAAACCCCTTATGTCAAGCTTATGACCCAACTGTTTGGAGATAGGGCCGTAATAGCCAATGCTACAGGATGTTCCTCAATTTATGGAGGAAATCTACCCACAACACCTTACACAAAGAATAAGGACGGCCGGGGCCCAACTTGGTCAAACTCTCTTTTTGAAGATACTGCAGAGTTTGGACTTGGTATGAGATTAGCCCTTGATAAGCAGAAAGAATACGCAATGGAGCTAGTTGAAAAACTTAAGGATGATTTAGGAAAGGATCTAGTATTTGAACTCAAAAACACAAAACAAGATACCGAAGCAGGCATAAACAAGCAGAGAGAAATGGTCAAATTACTAAAGGCCAAACTAAAATCTATAGAAAAACCTGAAGCAAAAGATCTAATGAGTTTAGCTGATTCACTAGTTAAAAAGAGTGTTTGGATTTTAGGTGGAGACGGATGGGCCTATGATATTGGATACGGCGGTCTTGACCATGTCCTTGCGCTAGGAAAAAATGTCAACATCCTTGTTCTTGATACTGAAGTCTATTCTAACACAGGAGGGCAGAAGTCAAAAGCAACACCTCTTGGTGCAGTTGCAAAGTTTGCAATGGGCGGAAAACGAACTCCAAAGAAAGATCTTGCCATGATGGCGATGAGCTATGGTAACGTATATGTTGCAAATGTTGCCTTTGGCGCAAACAATGCTCAAACAGTCAAAGCATTCCTTGAAGCAGAAGCCTACGAAGGAACATCAATAATTATAGCATATGCTCACTGTATAAATCAAGGTTATGACCTTATCAATGGTCCTGAGCAACAGAAACTTGCCGTTCAATCCGGATACTGGCCTCTTTTAAGGTACAATCCAAATCTTGAGAATGAAGGTAAAAATCCACTTCAGTTAGACTCTGGCAAACCAATGATAACTCTTGACAAATACATCTACAACGAAACTAGGTTTAAGATACTACTTAGAAGTAAGCCTGAAGTGGCAAAAAAACTTCTTGAAGAGTCTCAGAAAGAAATCTTTAAGAAATGGAACTTCTATAAATATTGGTCAGAAATGCCAATATCAAAAGAGGAGGAAAAATGATAGATCTTTCAACGAACTATATGGGATTAAAACTAAAGAATCCCATAGTAGCTTCATCTTCCTATCTATGGGAAGATCCAAGAAATATTAAAAAAGCTGAAAAATCTGGAGCTGCTGCGGTTGTTTTGCACTCATTATTTGAAGAACAACTTGATATTCAACAAGATGAATTAAATAAATTTTTACTGCAAGGAACAGAAAGTTATGCAGAAGCTCTGACATATTTTCCGGAGATAAAGGAGTTCAAGTTTGCGCCTGATGAATATATAGATCTTTTAAAACAAATCAAGTCGGATTCTGAAATCCCAATTATTGGAAGCTTAAATGGTGTTTCAGATGGGGGTTGGATAAAATACGCAGAAAAGATTGAAGAATCGGGTGCAGATGCACTTGAATTGAATATCTACTACATCCCAACTGACCCTTCAATAAACTCTGAAAAGATTGAAGAAAACTATATTAATCTTGTGAAAAGTGTAAAACAAAAAATTAGAATTCCATTAGCAGTTAAACTTAGTCCGTATTTCACTTCAACGCCAAATTTATTAAAAAAGATTGAAGAAGCGGGTGCAGATGCTTTTGTCATATTCAATAGATTCTATCAGCCCGATATTGATATAGAGAACCTTGAGATAACAAAGAATCTTGTTTTGAGTAGTAGCGATGAATTAAGATTAAGACTGAGATGGGCAGCGATTATGTATGGAAAGATAAAGCCCGATATCGCAATTACAGGCGGAATACACACCAGCCCTGATGTGATTAAATCAATTATGGCTGGGGCTAAAGTTTCAATGATGACCTCCGCTTTAATTAAAAATGGTATCGAACATATTGAAAAGACCTTGTCTGAAGTTACAGATTGGCTTTCTAAACATGAATATGAATCAATGAAATCGATACAAGGATTATTGTCGCAAGAAAATGTATTGGAACCATCTGCTTACGAAAGAGCAAACTATATGAAGATTTTAGGGTCTTATAAGTAGCTAGTAACCTGATTTTGCTTTTAATTTTTTTTCAGTTATTGAGAATATCATATCTAACGTTAGGGCTATTAAAATTGCAGGTATGGCTCCACTTAAAGTTTTATTGATATTAAAACTTGCTAGTCCTTCAAATATTATCCTTCCAAGACCTCCACTACCAATAATAGCCGTTAAAACTGCTATGCCATTTGCAATTATAGCAGAAAATTTTAATCCTGCAAATATGGCAGGGTATGCTAAGGGGAGTCTTATATGCCTCATTATTTGGAGGTCTGTCAATCCAATGCCTTTACCTGTGTCAATAAGTGCAGCATCGGTCTTTGATAATCCCACATACATATTTTTAACAATTGGAACAATTGATCCTACAACTATAGCGACTATAGCAGGTAAAACTCCTATTCCAACTAAAGGAACTATTAGTGCTACAAGAGCAAAGCTTGGGATACTTTGAGCCATATTTATTGTTGTTAGAACAAAGTAAGAAACTCTCCTGTAAAAAACTGAGAGAATGGCAAGGGGTGTTGCTATGCATATCCCTATTGATAATGCTGTAAAGACGAGGGTAAGCTGTTGCAATATGGCTTCTAAAAGAGGGAATATTGCTACCAAGGATTATACCTCCTGGCCAATCTATTTTCAACAATCCATGCTATAAAATCGAATAGGACCCCCAAAGAGCCGACCCAAATAGCGGCAATTATTATGGCCGGAATATCATACCTATATATTCCTGCTTGTAAAGGAACTCCAAGACCCCCTGCTGCGATTAGACCACCTAAAGTGGCAATGCCCATTATATATACAACTGCAATCCTAATGCCGCCGCTTATCAAGGGCAATGCCATTGGCAACCTTATTCTCAATAGTATTTCATTCTTCGTAAGACCTATCGCAGTTGCAATTTCAACATATTCCTTGCTTACATATGCCAATCCTGTGTAAGTGTTTCTCATTATGGGAAGTATTGAGTACAAGACACATGCAGCAATAGTTGGTTTCTCCCCCAGTCCAAGAATCGGTAAAAGAAAAATGAACAATGCCAATTCAGGTATAGTCTCAATCACATTTAAAAAATTAAACCATGCATTTGCAATCTTGGGGTTATTATACACTAAAATTGCTAAAGCCACACCTATAAAAATTGAAATGATCAATGCTATGGAAAACATATAAAGATGCTGAATGGTCCTCAAGGTAATTTGCTGTGTAATCCAGACCGATACTATTGTGTCCAGGATACTTACCATAAGACCATCTACACTAATTCCATTAAAACTGAATTAATCATTACAATTCCTAACACTTTTTCTCTTTCCATGACAACTGCAGAGGGCTCTTTTGAGGATTTTAAAATTGATATTATTGATGAAAGACTATCATGAGGAGAAACAGTAATTAATTTTTTGCCAACTTCAAATATAGATTCATCCTTATTTTTTCTATTTAATAGTTCAATTAATGCTATTTGAGCAATGTCTGAGTTTGATTTTTTTATTATACAAACTTCATTTTTCTCAGAGATCATTTTATTGATAGCTTCTTCGCATGAAATATCCACTTCAATCATGCAATTTTTATCAAGTGGCAGCATTACATCCTTTGCCTCTAAAAATCGAAGTGCCTTGAATTTATTTTCAGTTCCAATTATTTTTGAAACAATTTCATTTTCAGGTTCAAATAGTAATTCTGAAGGTGTTCCAATCTGAAGCATCTTTCCACCATGCATCACCCCGATTCTATCGGCCAAAATGAAACTTTCTTCAATATCATGAGTAACGAATACTATTGTTTTGTCGAGTTTTGTTTTGATTGTAAGAAATTCATTTTGAAGTTGCATCCTCAAAAGTGGGTCAAGTGCCCCAAAAGGTTCGTCCATTAGTAGTAGAGGAGGATCCATGACAAGGGCTCTTGCGAGACCAACCCTCTGTTGTTGGCCTCCACTAAGTTGATTTGGATAGCGAGACCTAAATAGGTCAGGAGGCAAAGCAACTAAAGATAGTAACTCGTCGATTCTATTTGAAATATCTTGATCCTTCCATTTCTCTAAACGTGGGATTAGGCCTATATTTTCTTTGACCGTCATATGGGGGAAAAGACCAATCTGTTGTATGACATACCCTATTCTTCTTCTAAGATTGACCGGATCCATATCTTTAGTATCTTGGCCGTTTAGATAAATAGCTCCTTGATCTGGGTCTATTAATCGATTGATCAATCTTAAAGTTGTGGTCTTACCAGAGCCACTTGACCCAAGTATGACAAACAGCTCACCCTTGCATATTTCAAATGAGACATTATCTATGGCTTTTGATTCTTTGTATATTTTTGTCACATGTTCAAACTTTAGTGAGTCCAAGCATTCACTTGAAATAAATTTATTCGTCTTATCCTCTCCAATTAAAAAAATAAATAATTAGTTTTTAATTAGACCTTGAGAGATTAAAAATGCCCTTGCGATATCCCTTGATTCTTTCTTTTCGATGTCATACTGATAGTTCATGTCCGCCATTGCTTTGTCATCAATTCTTCCCTCAAGTTTCTTAAGAATGCTTATCACAGCTTCGTCTTTGGCAAATGAAGTAGTTGTTATAATTATTGCATCATATGGTAAAAGCCCACCTTTGTCGTCCTCTAAGACAACAAGGTCAAAGAGTTCACCCCTCTTATCAGTTGTGTAACCGGTGATGACATCTACTAGTTTATTATTTATTGCTTCATATACTAGGGTTGGCTCCATTGATTTGACATCTTTAAATTTAAATCCATAGGCTTTTTCAAATGTTGGGAGCCCATCTGGAGCTGTCGGGTACTCAATGTCAGTTCCAAGAACCATAGATGGTGCATAAGGTTCAAGCTCACTGACCTTTGTGAGATTCCTTTCCTCAGCCCAAGTTCTTGGAACAGAGATTGCATAGTTATTCTTAAATCCAAGTTTTGTAACGACAGTTATGCCTTCTTGATCTCTTAATCCTTTTTCAACTTCACTATAAACTACATTTGGATCCCAATTGTCCAATGCGGGTAGTTTCAAAACAGTATTATAGAAGGCACCAGTATAGCCAACAAAAACATTAATTTGCCCCCTCTTTAAGGCTTCATAGTTAATTAGTGTACCTCCAAGCCCTTCTTTTACTTCGGTCTTATACCCAGCATCTTCTAGTAACAAAGATATCATGTGCCCAAGAATATATTCTTCATTATATGGCATTGTACCGATAACAATTGTTTTTTCTGTTCCCTGGCCTATGCAGCCGGCAGCTGCAATGATCAGCCCTAATATCAATATCCCTGACAGAAATAATTTATTTTTCATTGACACCACAATTACTATAGAAATGGCTACCTTATATGTTTTACTTAAATGCCTAGAAAGAATATATTCCCTCTTACAAAAATAGCTCAAACATCTGCTCAGTCACTGTTTTTCCCCATTGATCGTCTTCATGCTCTTTGCATATTGTGAATCCAAATTTTTCATATAGATGTCTTGCAGCATCTAATCCTGCAAAAGTCCAAAGGAAAACTCTTCTATAGTTTTTTTCTCTACAGAAAAGAACTGATTTCTCCATTAGTAGATTTCCTAAACCCCTACCTTGATAATTTGGGTCCAATATAAACCATCTCAGCCTTGCCCCTTCTTCATCTGAGTTTATTCCGTCTAGTATAATAGATCCGACAAATTCATCGTTCACATGTGCCGTCCAGATCCCGTCTCTATTTTTATCAAATCGATTTAAAAATTCCGAAAGTTCAGTTGCAACTTTTGATTCAAAGTAAAGATCAAAATCCCAATTCATAGAGTAGTATTCTGCATGTAACTTAGTTATTCTACCAATTACTCCTGGAAAATAAGTATCCAATATTTTAATCATTATAACGCCTTCTCAATACAATAAGCTTCTATTTGTTTAAACTTAAATATTTTAGGGATTGAAATAACAAAACTTTATTATATTGAAAAAACTAATAATAAATTATAGACTAATTTTTGACATATTGTAAAATCAATTGAGGAGAGTATATGAAAAAATACGATGTAATAGTTATTGGGTCTGGAGCTGGAATGGGTGTGGCAAGTGATGCTCTTTCAAGTGGATATAAAGTAGCTGTAGTAGATAAGGGGCCCCTTGGAGGTACATGCTTGAATTTAGGATGTATACCTTCAAAATTACTTATTTTCCCTGCAGATAGGGTGGCAGAAATAGAAAATTCAAAAAAACTTGGTGTTGAGGCAAGTATAACTAAAATCCGTTTTAGAGAAATAATGGAGAGAATGAGATCTTCAATTGCAGAAGACAGAAATGGTATGAGAGAGGGTATAAAACAAGCTAAGAATCTTGACTTCTATGAGTCAACTGGTTACTTTGTAGATGATTATACAGTTGAAGTAGATGGAAAGAGGATAATAGGTGAAAAGATATTCATTGCTGCTGGTGCTAGACCCCATATACCCGATGTTAAAGGGCTTGATAAAATAGAATATTTGACAAATGAGAGTATTCTTGATTTAAACGAGCTTCCTAAAAGCGTAGTTGTCTTAGGAGGCGGATATATTGCCTGTGAGTTTGGTCATTTTCTAGCAGGAATGGGGAGTGAAGTAACAATAATACAAAGGAATTCAAGGCTTGTGGCAAATGAAGAGCCTGAAATTTCAGATTTGCTATTAAACGAAATGTCAAAAAGAATGAAAATACACACAAATACTGAGGTCATTGAGGTTTTGCAAAAAGATGGCTTAGTGAATGTAATAGGAAAAGTAAAAGATTCAGAAAAGACTATTGAAGTTAATGCAGAGAGGATCTTAGTCGCGGGGGGAAGGGTTCCAAATTCCGATCTATTAAAAGTGCAAAATACTGGAGTTGAAACAGATTCAAGGGGGTACATCAAAGTAGATGAGTATTTAAAAACTTCAAAGGAAAACATTTGGGCTTTTGGTGATGTTATAGGCAAATACATGTTCAGGCATTCTGCAAACAAGGAAGCTGTATACGCATGGCATAACAGCATTCATGAAAAGAAGGTGCCAATGGATTACAGTGCCATACCTCATGCTATCTTTTCATACCCTGAAATTGCATCTGTTGGAATTGGAGAAAGTGAGGCAAAAAAGAGTCACAAAATATTGATAGGTTATGCAAAGTATAATAGTGTTGCAAAAGGAATTGCTATGCTAGAAGAAGAAACTTTTGCTAAAGCTATAGTTGATAAGGAGAATAACAAGATTTTAGGATTCCATATAATTGGTCCATACGCTTCAATATTAATCCAAGAGGTAATTAATGTCATGGCAAACAATATGGATATGAGGGCAATCTTCAAAGGAATCCATATCCATCCAGCTTTGCCTGAGCTAATCCCCTCAACGTTGGGGAATTTAATGGAGCCAGAAGATTAATTATAGGGTAAAACTCATAAAGGAAAAGATAGAATAACCGATAGCCATGTATGGATATTATAAATCACCTCTAAATCCCCTTAGAATTTCAAAAGAAGGTATCCATCTCCAGATTGAAAAAGATGGTAATACCCTTCGTTATGAGAGAACTAGCCCTAATGAATCGATAGAGAAAATTCTACTAACAAAAGACTGCGGCATTATTATAAATCCAATAGAGGCTCAAAAAATCCATAAACAGGTTTCTCAATATCTTTTAATAGAATTTGAGAAATCGGTTTTTGTTGAGCCAAAAGATACTAATAATATTTATCTAACATTTCCTATAGATATTGGGGTTTTCATATCTGGAAGAAAAAATTATGATCTCCTTGATACTTTTACCCTTGCAAAACAAAAGTATACCCTCTATGGAGATCCAAGAAACGGAGTGATATGTAAATACCATAAAAGCCCTGTTTTTACATCCTTACCTAATAATCTAAATCCATTGATTAATGGTGTGATGAAACTTAAGCTGATAAATACTACCGATGACTGGATTGAGATAACAAAAAGTGTTTTTGATTCACATGAAATGAAAGTTTATTTTAACGTGGCCCTTGTTTCAATGAGAGCCCATATGAAAATACTAAGTGAGAAGATTGCAGAAACAGAATTTATTAATTCAGGTGTTAAAAGAGGTATGAAGAAGGCACTCGAGGTATTTGAACCTTCAAAGATTACGGTTTCACAAAAGAAGTTTACTATGGAGGAAGGCCTTTGAATCTAGATGAAATCTTAGATACACTGTCAAAGACTATTGGAATTATAGAAACAGATAGGATCTTCCCATTTATCTTTGCCATTGGGATGATTATTTTTTCAATAGTCTTGGCAAAGGGCTTTTCAATGGTTCTAAGGAGGTACCTTAGAGATAAGTTTGACAAAGATAGATTGGGAATCCTCCTAAAAGGTAGTTACTATGGCATAATAATTTTAGCCGTAATTTTAGCACTCCCCATATTAGGGATCAACACATCAGGACTTCTAGTAGCAGGGGGAGTAACAGGTATTGTTATAGGATTTGCAAGTCAGAGTATAGTCGGAAATCTTATTTCAGGATTATTCATAATGGCTGAGAGGCCCATCAAAATAGGAAGCCAGGTGGAAATAGATCAAGTGAAGGGATTCGTTGAAGATATAGGAATTATGTCAACAATACTAAGAAACTATGATGGTCTTTACATAAGAATTCCAAATGAGAAAGTATTCACTAATAATATCACAAATATTAGTGCAAATATAGCAAGAAGGATTGAATACACAATTGGCATAAGATATAGTGATGATGCCGATAAGGCAATAAAAATAATATCTAATTTAATTGAAGACCATCCTTTCGTTTTAAAGAGGCCCACCCCAGATATTTATGTTGATGAGCTAGGGGACAATTCAGTTAATATTGTAGTCAAAGCTTGGGCACCTGTTGGGCAGTGGTATGGAACTAAAAAGGAACTTCTCTGGAAGATAAAGACAGACCTTGAAAAAGAAGATATTCATGTTCCTTTCCCACAAAGAGTTGTTTGGTTTGCAAATGAAAAGACCGACAATAATACTTAAATTATTATTGTTATTTTAATTTTCTCGCGAAAAATTAAAAACTCTTAGAAAATCTTTTAAAAGGCGAGATACTAATAAATATGGTGATAAAATGGTTTTTTGCGGAAAATGTGGAAAGGACAATCCGATGGGCGCAAAATTTTGTGAAAACTGTGGAGCAACGCTTGAAGCTCCAACATACCAGCAACCACAAACAACATACGCTCCTGGAAACTGGCTATCGCATGAGCATGCCGGATTTTTACCAAGATTTGTTGCATGGATCGTGGATACTATAATACTTGGAGTAATAGCATGGATAGTGAGCATACCATTTGGTACTAATTACGGATATGGTTATAATATGAACTACAATGCCGGATTCAATCTAGGTGGGGTTGGAACCTTTATAACACTATTAATATCTCTTGCATACTTTGTTTATCTAGATGGTATGCAGGGTGCAACAATAGGTAAAAGAGTGATGAAGCTTAAAGTTATAGGCACAAATGGTGCTATGCCTATAGGCCCAGTTCCTGGATTTATAAGATGGCTAATCAAAACTATACCATTATTAAACATAGTAGCATACATATGGATACTCTTCGATGCAGAAAAACAGGGATTACACGATAAGATTGCCAATACCTTTGTTGTAAAAGAATAAATTATTATTTCTTTTTTTATTTTAAGAAATCTATTTAAGTGAGAAATTTTCTTTCTTTTCATGATCTACTGCCCCCGATGTGGTATTGAAAATCCAGAAGAAACGCTCTACTGTAAAGAATGTGGCGCATTTATAGGTGATGATGAAGACAAGAAAAAACTGAACGGAAACGTTTGCCATTCGATTAAAGATTACCCAGTTACATTCTCATATGTTTATAGTGAAATATCTTCACGCTCAGAGTTATTAATAAGGATCCTATATTTATTTGTTTTAGGCATTATCATTGAAGCATGGGGAATTGTTGCAGGTCTTGCCCAGATATTCCAGTTTTTCTATGTTCTTATATATGCAAAGAAGCACAAAGGTGCATTTGACTTTATGGCAGGATTTTATAGATTCTATTTCAATGTAAATGTGTATTCATACCTTTTGACAGATGAGAGACCCCCTATCACTAGTGAGGATACAGAATATCCATGCAGGATTACATTTTCTTTTGAATTTACTTCAAAGAGAATAGAACTTTTGATAAGATTTTTTTATGGATTTGTATTATCCCTAATAGCCTCTGTATGGGGGATGATAGTTTCTCTAGTTGTATTCATTGAATGGTTTTATATTTTATTTACGGCAAAGAAAAACTTTGGCCTTTGGGAATTTTCAGTAAGATTTATTAACTTCTTTATGAGAGTCAATGCATATATTTCAATACTAACAGATGAAAGACCTCCAATAACTGGTGACTAAATGGATCCAATAACGCTCCTTGCAATTGCATTTGCTCCAGGTTTGCTCTGGGTATGGTTCTTCTATAAAAAGGATAAATTTGAGCCAGAACCGAGAAAGATAATTATAATTACATTTATTCTTGGAATAATTGCAACTATCCCAGCAGGCATACTAAACACTTTGCTGATACCATTTTCAATTGATCAGGCCGGAGTCCTTTTACTTTTCTTTGCAGCATTTTTTGTAATAGGTCCTGTAGAGGAGATATCCAAGTATTTGGCCATGAGGATTTATGCCTTGAAGTCAAAGGAATTTGATGAGCCTATAGATGCAATGATATATTCAGTTGTAGCAGCGCTAGGATTTGCAACTTTTGAAAATTTTATGTACATCTCTCAGTTCGGTGCTTCACTAATCCTAATGAGGGCGATAACAGGTTGTCTTGGTCATGCAGGATTTTCTGGGATAGTAGGGTACTACGTAGGGAAAGCTAAGTTCTCAGTTCCTAAAAACAATAACCTTGTCTTTAAAGGTCTTGCAATAGCTGCATTCTCGCACGGACTTTTCAATTTTGTCTTGTTCACACAGACTATACTTGCATTCTTATTTATCCCTCTACTAATTATTCTTGTATACTTCCTGACAAAAAGACTTGGGGAGATGTCTTCTGCATCGCCATTCAAGCCATCAGATTATTACAATTTCAAATGCCCAAAATGCAAAAAGGAAGTTTTGTTAGCATCAAACTTCTGTCCAGAATGTGGATTTAAATTCAATAGGTAACTATTTATACCAAAATAAATTTTATTATTTATCCCTTATAGCGAGGGGTTCATGAGAGGAAATCTTTCTTCTATGAGTGAAACAGCAAATATAAGGGTAATACCCTATCAACGGTCACCCGGTGATGTGGCATATCGCTTAGATGATTCGGGGGTTACAATGATGGGGATCAGCCCACCACGAGAGTTACCGAAGGAAGAGAGGATACCCGAACGATGAACTTCGGGGTTAGTTAGGTGGGCGACAATAATTATTTTAAAAAATCATTATAAAAATAACAGAAAAAGAATTTATCTTCTATAAGTTTGCTTGCGGTAACTTGAAAGATCTTCATTTGGTCTTGGAGTATAGTCTCTTAAGATATTTGAAATCTCTCCATCCGTTACACCGACATTTTTTGAGAGTTGAACCATTTTATCTCGAATTCCAAATAATTTTTCTCTAGCAAGGTCGCATCTTTCAACTGAAGGATGGTCCCTCAAAAATTCAAACTCTTTTGAAAGTGCATCTATATCGACATAAATGGAAGTAATAAGATCTCTAAACTGGTAATCACCTTTCTTTTGAAGCTCTCTGACCAAATCCTTAGCCCTGTAAAGCTGGTATATGGCAGCAATTATCTGCAGTTTCTCAAGGTACTTGCCACCAGGATATCCAACTTCGTAGAGCGCAGTTCTAATTGTCTTTAGGATCTCAAGTTCCGTCTGATTCTTTAACTTTGCATAAGTTCCATCAAACATTGCCATATGATCACCACCATTTATGATAATTGATGAGAAGATATAGTTAATCATTTTAGTTAATAATGTTAAACAATAAAGGTAACATTTAACTAAATATATTAATATTAAAAATGCTAAAAGATAAAGGATATAGGAAAATCTATGAAAAGACTTAGAATGCGTACCTATCTTTATAACCTATGACTCTACTCTGGGAGTGTTTTGGAAAATAATCGTATGGGTAAAGACCCCTCTGCCTCATTAAATCCTTAATCTCAGACTCATAATCACTCTTTTTAATCAAATCAGTTGGTCCCTCTTCAATTATAAATAAGGAGTGACATATAGGCTTTAGAATTCTATAGCTTATTCCCATGAGAGGCGCAACATAGGATACGTCGTATTTGTCTTCAATTCGCCTCATATCAGAAAGCTCTAATCTTGGGCTTCTATCATCCCTTCTAGTTCCGTCTGCTATAATATCAACAGATACATCTTCTAAGAAGGATTCAATGACCCATTTATGAAGGAAAGTTATCCCGTCGTTTGCAAATCCGTCCTTTTCAATCCTATCTACTGACTTCTCAAGTAGTTCTTTATCAATTTCAAAAAGTTTAAACGGAAATTCAAGTGCTTTGGCGGTTTCTTCTGCATACTTCCAGTTAGAATTTACACCAAATGTTATTGTATAATTTGTAATATTACACGGAAGTATTTTTTTTAGAAAAATATTTGTAAGGGAGGAGTCCTTCCCCCCGGAAAATAAGACAGCCGTTTCCATAACGACTAGATCCTTCTTATCTTAAACTCCTTCTTGTTGCTTAAAAGAGCCCTTTCCAGTATCTGTTTTAGCATTGCGTCATCGACTTGCTTTGTTATTTTTCCGGCTTGGTAGAGCTGAATCAGTAGGAGCTCTATTTGTTCGCCTTCTTCTTTTCTGGCCATCTTTACTCTAGTAAGTCTCTCCCTGGCTTCAGGAGTTAGAAGGGCACGCATTATTTGCTGCTTCTGTAGTTCAAATTCAGTCTTCTGCTGTTTAGCCTGTTCATCTGCCATTGCTTGTTTTTGAAGTTCTTCTAACTTCTTTCTCTTTATGGCTTCAGCATCATCAGACAAAAAATCACTTTAGTAGTATTTTTTAAGTTCAGGTATATCTGCTTCTATTTTAGACTTAATTTCGGAAGCCTTTTTGTCAAGAAGAGACATTCCCTGTGGGGACATTATTCTTCCATTTTCAGCTTTTGTTATGTATCCGCCCTTTTCAAGCTGTGTAAAGATCTTTCTTATTATCGCACCAGATGATTTTGTAAACTTCTCAGGTTTTACGCCTCTATTCTTTTTACTGCCATAGTTGACTCTCAAGGTCTCAACACCTACAGGACCGTATACATACACCTTTCTCATTATAGAGGCCGCTCTTATATACCACCAGTCATTCTGGTCTGGAACTTTCTCTCTTGATGATCCGGTTTTAACAAAAGTTGCCCACTGGGGTGGTGTTATATTCTTGTCATTTTTTAGTTCTTCCTTAACACCGTCAATTAGCATATCAGCAGGAACATCATATACTGTTGTAATAATACTCACCTCTCTTGGTATTAAAAAAGCATTATTGTTATGTTTTTAAAGCTTTTTGGTGTACTCTCCGTAAAAGCTATAAATGATGTATTAGATACCTTTTGAATATGCATTTTAAGAATACCGGATATCTAAAAGAATGGGCAGAGCTAAACGCAATCGCTTTAGTTCTAGGAATATTTGCGGGTCTTGGTGCGATTGTATTCGGTAAAATGATTGAGCTTAGTAAGCATTTTTTTGAAATTATATTCCAAAGAGGATTTCTAGGTGCACTAAGCATTATTATCATTCCTGCAATAGGCGGTGTTATAGTTGGCCCAATTATATACAAATACTGTAGTGAATCTAAGGGCCATGGCGTACCTGAAGTAATGTATGCTGTAATGGCAAATAAAAGTGATATAAGAAAAAGGGTAGCTTTTTTCAAAACTATTGTATCCTCAATAACTATAGGGAGCGGGGGCAGTGCTGGCAGAGAAGGTCCAATTGCCCAGATAGGAGCTTCTATGGGTTCGACCTTCGGCCAATTTTTTAAATTTGATGAGAAAAAGAAAAGAATATTGGTCGTGAGTGGTCTTTCTTCGGGGGTTGCAGCAGCTTTTAATACACCTCTAGGAGGAACTATATTTGGGCTTGAATTAATACTCACGAATTTTTCTCCAATAAGTGTAATCCCCATAGCCTTATCTTCAGTAATATCTGTAAGTATAGCAAGAACTATTCTGGGGCCAGAATCTGCAATTAGGGCGGCCACCTTTACTTTTAATCCGGCAGAGATACCATTCTATATGCTTCTCGGTGCAATAATGGGCATTGTTTCCTTTTTTTATATTAAAGGATTTTATTTCTTTGAAGATTCATTTGAAAAGATTAAGATTCCTTTCTACGTTAAGCCAGCAATCGGAGGATTTCTAACTGGGCTTGTAGGATTTTCATTTGTAGGATATGGTGTTTTGGGCGGTGGATTTGAAGGTATCAATGCGGCCCTCTCTGGGCAAATTGGATTGACTTTATTGATATTACTATTTTTTGCAAAATTCTTGGCGACTTCATTTACGCTTGGTTCAGGCGCTTCTGGAGGGATATTCTCTCCATCTTTATACCTAGGTGCAATGCTTGGTGGTGCACTAGGGATAATTTTTGATATTTTTGCTCCAAATGTAATTAGTTCTCCGCCTGCTTATGCCCTTATAGGTATGGGTGCTTTTTTTGCAAGTGTTGCTAAAGTGCCTCTGACATGCATAATAATGATACCAGAGATGAGCTCAGATTATTCAATGATCCCCACTCTAATGATCTCAGTTTTTGTGAGCTATGGGTTTTCGGCTCTATTCTTAGGAAGAAGCTCAATATATATGGAAAAACTCAATAAAAAAATATCAACTACTAAGTCCTTCTCAAAAGATCTCTCTGATGTCACTGCAATGGATATTATGACGGGGGATATTATCTCAATGGAGCCTGACATGCCTCTAAAGAAATTCTGGGACTACGTTAAAAAATACAAAAAACTTGGATTTCCAGTTATAAAAGATGGAGAGCTTATAGGCATGATATCAAACAGTAAAGTTAAAAATATAGATAGTAAGAAGATACCTTTTCTAAAAGTTAGAGACGCAATGTCCCCGCCTAGCTATGTCCGCCCCTATGATAGAGTGCCAAAGGTCTTGAGTATAATGGATGAGAGACAATGTGGAAGGGTACTTGTTATTGATCCATCTTCAAAAGAAACTATAGGGATAATTACTAAATCTGACTTATTGAAAGCATACAGAATTGCAAAGAATATTGGTGACGACGAAGATAAATTCAAAATAGCAGAAGAGTTTGAAGAGGAAATTTCACATGTATCCCACAAAATACATGATAAACTCAAATGGCCAAAATAAAATAACTTTTTAAACTAGATTGTTTTTTTCACATCATGAAAGCAAATGATGTTTCATTACTTATCATCGTTTTGTCATTCTTTATTGGGGCATTTTCTTATGCCTATATGCCTGATATTATGCCAACACATTGGAATGCCCAAGGAGAAATTGATGGATATATGGATAAATTCTGGGGGCTATTTTTGCTTCCAATGATATCATTTGGAATTTTTGCTCTTTTTGTCTATCTACCAAAATTTGAACCAAGAAAAAATAATCTAGAGGCTTTCAAAGATTACTACGAAGGAATAGCATTAATAACGGTGGGATTTCTTTTTTACATATACATACTTTCAATATTGGCTGCAATTGGATATCAATTTAATATGGTCCAGATGATGGCTCCTGCCTTCGGAGCGCTTTTATATTATGTGGGGGTTGTTTTAGAAAAAACAAAGAGCAACTTTTTTGTGGGCATAAGAACACCATGGACAATAAGTGACGAAGTTGTCTGGGAGAAGACCCACAAGCTTGGTGGAAAGTTGTTCAAAGCATCAGGCATAATTGCTCTTTTTGGGGCATTCTTTAAAGGAATTGCTTTTGTACTAATTATTGTCCCTGTTTTAGCTTCATCTGTAGTAGTTATGATTTACTCGTATCTTGAATATAGAAAAAAACATAAAGGTGAATAATTGGATTTTTTAGAACTCTGTGAAAAAAGATATAGCTGTAGAAAGTATCTTGAGGAGCCTGTTGAGCGAGAAAAAATTGAGAGATGCCTTGAAGCTTCAAGAATTGCACCTTCTGCTGTTAACGCTCAGCCTTGGAGCTTTATAGTAATAGACGATCCAAAATTAAAAGAGAGTGTTGCAAGGGAAACTTTTGACAAAGTATCCTCATTTAACAAATTTGCACTAAATGCCCCTATACTTGTTGTCATAGTGAATGAGAATCCAGTTATAACTGGAATTCTTGGGAGATTTGCACAAGGGAGGGACTATACCCTAATGGATGCTGGGATTACTGCATCACACTTCTGCCTTATGGCTACAGAACAAGGTCTTGGTACATGTATCCTTGGATATTTTAATGAAAAGAATGTTAAGAAAATTCTGAAAATACCAAGAAACAAATCAATTTCACTTATTATTTCTGTTGGATACCCTGCAGACTCGCCTAGAAAGAAAAATAGAAAATCAATCGAAAAGATGAGAACATATAATATATAAAATTACGAGTCGTTTGCAAAATCATTTTCTGGTAAAACTTCTCTGTTTCTTACAATGTTATTAACCCAAGACTCCATGAAATTGTGTAATTTATCATAAACTTGAGAAGCTATTTCAAAATCAATTTCTATTATTTTTTCATAATCGTGTCGTGCTCTTTCCTTAAATCCTCTCTCAAAAAATATGTTGCCTCGCTGAAAATATGCATCTTTAAACTCTGGGTCAATTTCTATTGCCTTTGTAAAATCATCTATTGCATCGTCATATCTAGATTCTTTGACATAGGCTTGCCCCCTGTGGTAGTGGGCCTCGGCAAAATCATTCTTTAATTCAATGGCCTTTGTGAATTTATTAATGGCTTTAGAGTATTCTCCGCATTTGAAAAATGAAAGTCCTGATACAAAAAATTTTTGGGATGCTTTCTCATAATAATATGAATCTTTCCTAGAAGTGTCTTTAGAGTATATACTATCGCTTTGAGAGTTTTTTATTTTGAATCCACATTTTAAACAGTAATTAGATTCTTCTGGAAGATTTGTCCCGCATTTAAAACAGTTTGTAATGGTCTCCAAAATAACACATCCAGTTCTATCTGGTCCCAAATAGAATCAAAGGGTATATAAGTATTTTGCAAAATATTAAAATATTATACAATTGTAAACTTATTATTCGTTAGTTTATATGATTGTATTGATTAAAGATTTAAGTTTGTTTTAATTATATGTATAATACTAAAGATTATCTTAAGAGATTAATAATTAAATTTTATTTTATCAATTAAAATCGACAACTTTATATACTCTCTAACAAAGTTACAATTAGGGCCAGAAATGGCCAAACAAAAGGAGTAATTAAAATGTATGGTGAAAGAAGAGGGGGATACGATAGACCTCCTCGTGAAATGCACAAAGTAACATGTGCAGAATGTGGAAAGGAAACTGAAGTTCCATTCAAGCCAGATGGAACAAGACCTGTCTACTGTAGGGATTGTTACCAAAAGAAAAACCCAAGAAGGTATTAAGTAGAGTTTTTTAGTAAAAGGTTATTTCTAGTAAGTTAATAGGAAAAGTCCTTTTATTTTTTATATTTACAATTTTCTAGATTAAATTTTTTTGAGAATACTTCAATTGAAAGTTTTTTAAAGAGATTGCAAGTTTTTAGAACATAAACAAAAGACATATAAATAGATATTTAAAAGCCTAATAAACTCGCTATTATCGGAGGATTATCATGTCTAGAAACAAAGGACTCGGAAAAAAGAAGAGACTGGGTAAGGCCATGAGCCAAAACAGAAGAGTCCCTGTTTGGGTATGGGCCAAAACTAAATTAAAAATTAGATCACATCCAAAAAGAAGAAATTGGCGAAGAACTTCTCTTAAGAAGTAGAGGTGAGAACAATGGACAACAACGAAGAGAGAATGTATGTAGTACCCTTAAGGAAAGTTAAAGAAGCCCCAAGAACACAGAGAGCTGCAAGAGCAACAAGGGCCTTGAGAGAGTTTGTAATAAAGCATTCAAAATGTGAGAATGTTAAAATTGACAAAGCATTGAATGAAAAACTCTGGGAAAATGGCATTGAGAGTTCTCCTTCAAAAATTAAAATTAGAATAGTAAAGGGCGAAGAAGGAGAAGAAGAAAAGAGAGATGTTGTTACTGCGTATCTTGCGGAGTAAAGTTAATGATAAGACAGTTGAAGTTCAGTGGCAATCCGTTTGTTGGTATATTCAGTTTTACTAATAACAATATAACTATCGTAAGGGAAGATATTGGAGAGCATGCGAAAAATATAGAGGAAGCTCTTGGAACTGAACTTATATTAAGCACAGTTGCCGCAACTGATCTAGCAGGCATTTACATTGCGGGCAATAATAATGGGATTATACTTCCATATGTAATCGAAGATGAAGAGCTTCAATTAATTGAAGATAAGAAAATAAACAACTGCATCCTTGATACAAAGGAAACGGCAGTTGGAAATCTTATCCTATCTAATGACAAAGGGGCCATAATAAGCCCAATATTGTCAAAAGAGCAGAAGCTAATTGAAGATGTACTTGGTGTTGAAACGGCTATATCTTCATTGGGAAATCACAAATATGTGGGTAGCGTTGCAAGAACAAATAACTTTGGATGTATTGTTCACAAAGAAGCAAAAGAAGATGACATTTCCCTTATTAAAGACCTTTTGAAGGTTGATGTGCGAATGTCAACTTTGAACAGGGGAGTTTCCTATATTGGGGCCTGTATGGTAGTAAATGACAAAGGGGCTATTGTTGGTGAAACAACAACAGGCGTAGAATTAAGTTATGTTGAAGATATAATGGGCGTATGAGGTGGACTTTATGATGAAAACCTATACAGTTGAAGGTATTATCAAACTAAAAAACAGCACAAAACATTTTGTTAAAGATTTTAATGGTGTAAAGGAAGAAGATGTTGTAGAGGACATCTATTCTAAATATGGCTCAATCTATGGATGTAAAAGAAGAAACATCGAGATAAAGAGCATAGTAGAAAAAAAAGGAGATATGTAAATGGTAGGCGAGGAAGAAGCCATAAGGAAGCTTAGTGCAGAACTAAACTACCTAAATGAGCAGTCAAAATTAATATCAAACAACTTGTCTCTGCTATCTTCCCACAGAAATGAACTAGCTCTTTCAAAGATAACTCTAGAAGGCCTAAAAGGAGTAAAGCAAGGAAATGAAATCCTTATACCTATAGGTGCAGGGAATTTTGTAAAAGGAACAGTTACTGACACAAATACCGTAATAACTACTCTTGCAAGAGATGTAACTATGGAAAGAGGTATTGAGGAAACAATTGCAAAGCTAGACGAAACTTTAAAGGAAGTGGAAAAAAACTTAGGCCAAAACGAAGCAACACTCCAGAATATCAACGCACGAATGAATGAAATAGAGAGACAAGCTGACGAAATTCTTCAGAAAAAATAATAAATTTTTATAAACTAATTCTTTTCTAAATAATTTTATAAAAAGTTAATTAAAAAATTTATTTTAAAAGATCGTTGAATCTGTTTTCCTTTCTCTTCTTCCAGCCACCCTTGTGATAGGCATAGCTTACAATCAATGGCATGGCTACTGTGGCTTCGGCATAGACCATCTGTTCACTGCCACTCTCGACTTTTCCCCAAGAATGTGCTTCTTTTAGCGTCGATCCTGAGAGCGCTCCGTCCCTCTCATCGGCTACAGTTATCTGAATAGCGTACTTATGCATGTTGACTTCTTTTCCAAGGATATCTGCTGCTACCGGAACATCCTGAGCAAAATTTTTTGGAACTCCTCCACCAATCATAAAAAGACCTGTGTCTTTTGAAGCAATCTTAATCTTCGTAAGTTCAAAGAAATCCTTAGCACTGTCAATTGAAACTTTTGGTTTGTTGCCTCTAGCGTTCTGATGGTATACTAGACCAAATCCAGCACTACAGTCAGAAAATGCAGGAACAAATATTGGAACTCCCTTCTTATATGCCTCAAGAACTATTGAGTCATCAACTTTTGATTCATGTTCATGGAGGTACTTTCCCATCGCCATGATGAATTCTCTCGAAGAGTAAGGCCCTGGTTCAAGAGAATCTGCTATTTCAGCGATAGTCATGTCGCAGACCCTAAGTTCATCTTCATCGATATAGGTGTCATATATCCTATCAATGCTCTGCTGCCTTAGCATTTCATCGTCAATGAATGGGGTTCCCTGATAGTGCTTAAATCCTAAAGCCTCAAAGAATTCCTGATCAACAATTATAGCGCCAGTAGATACAATTGCATCCACCATATTGTGCTTAACCATATCGTATACTACTTTTTTTAGGCCTGCACTAAAGATAGACCCGGCAAGACAAAGTATGATTGAGCAGTCCTTGTCCTCTGTCATTTTTTCAAGTATATATGAGGCTCTTGCAAGGTTTTTAGCTTGGAATGCCATCTTTGAAAAAGCTTCAATTATCTCTCTTGAATCAAAACTTTTAATATCAATATGTTCAATTTCTTTACTTAATAGCTCTTCTTTCTTCATAGAGCAGAAGATTATATTAAACCTTAAATATTTTTCCATGTAACAAATTTTATAAAATTATCCAATATTTGAGTTAGTGATTAGTATGACAAAAATAGGCATTATAGGCGGAAGCGGTCTTGACGATCCAAAACTTTTGAAAGATTATGAAGAAGTATACATGACCACAAAATATGGGAATCCTTCAAGTTCCTTTATGACGGGGAGAATAAACGGGAAGGATGTAGTAATACTAGCAAGGCATGGGCGAGATCATTCGATTTACCCATCAGGAGTCAATTACCGGGCAAATATATTAGCATTAAAAAATATTGGCTGTACCCATATACTAGCAACGACAGCCGTTGGATCTCTAAGAGAAGAAATTCATCCAGGCCACCTTGTTTTTCCAGATCAGGTCATAGACTTTACAAAAAAAAGAGAGTATACTTTTTTTCATGAAGAAAAGGTAATACACACACCGACTGCCGACCCGTTTTCTGAGAACTTAAGGGGTCTAATAATAGACAGTGCCAAAAAGCTTGATTTAAAATATCATCCAAAAGGAACTGTTATAACAATAGAGGGCCCAAGGTTTTCAACTAGGGCTGAGTCCCATATGTTTAGAATGTTTGGTGCAGATGTAATAAATATGTCGACTGTTCCGGAGGTATTTCTTGCAAAAGAGCTTGAAATGGAATATGCCACTGTAGCCATGTCAACAGACTATGACTGCTGGAAGGAAAATGAAGAGCCTGTAACTTTTGAGATGGTACTTGAAATATATAAGAAAAATTCTGAGAATGTAAAGAAACTAATAGTTGAAACTATTCCAAAAATATAGAAGGTGATTGCACGGATAAGAGGATAGATAGCATAAGAAATAAGATAAGAACGATACCAGATTTCCCAAAACAAGGTGTGATGTTCAGAGACATCACGACTTTATTGAAAGATAAAGACGGACTAAAAGACACAGTAGATATAATCTATGAGAAGTACAAAGATAAAAAGATTAATCTTGTAGCAGGTGTTGAAGCTAGGGGATTCATACTTGGTGGGGCAGTTGCCTATAAACTTGGTGCCGGTTTTGTCTTAATTAGAAAAAAAGGTAAACTACCTCATAAAACTGAAAATCATGAGTATGAGCTTGAATATGGAAAGGACTCAATTGAAGTCCACCTTGATGCTATAATGAAAGGAGATAATGTACTATTAGTTGATGACCTAATAGCAACGGGTGGAACTGCATTGGCAGCTTGCAAACTCATAGAAAAACTTGGAGGAAATGTTGTTGAAACTGCCTTCATAGTAGGCCTTCCTGAACTTGGTGGTATGAGGAGGCTAGAAGACTACGGTGTTTTCACTATCGTAGATTTTGAAGGTGAATAAAAAAATATTTTTTTTATTAAATATAAAAATTAAATATAATTATTTTTTAATTGGCTCTCCAAAGCATCTGTCCCCAGCGTCTCCAAGACCTGGAACGATGTAGTTCTTCTCATTGAGTTTTTCATCTATTACAGCTGTGACAACTTCAACATCCTTATGCTTTGCAAGTATCTCTCTTATCCCTTCTGGGGCGCTTATCACTGCGACGACGATGATCCTCTTGAATTCTCCCCTACTCTTTACCTCGTCAATAATCCTTGAAATTGTATGACCTGTTGCAAGCATTGGGTCTCCTATCATAATAATATCATTTTTAGTTGTTTTTGGAACTTTTACATACTCAACGGATATTATTGATTCCGGTGCTGGTCCCCTCCATGCACTTATAATCCCAGCTCTTGCCTTTGGGAATACCTTGTAAAATCCTTCAATGAAAGGAATCGCTGCTCTTAGGATGTTTATCATGACTAGATTATCCTTGTCCGATATCCTAATACCCTTTGTTGGGCAAACTGGAGTTTCTACATCAATTACCTCATAGTCAAAGGTCTTTGATAACTCGTATCCCATATATCTCCCAAGCTTGTTCAAACCTTTCCTGAATTTTATCGGGTCGGTATTCTTATCTCGAAGTTCATCAACAAGTTCTTGTATAGCCAAATTTTGCTTAAAAGAAATAACTCTATCATTTTTTTCTAGGTCTTCAATACCCATCTGCTACACCTATGAAGGTAGCAAAAAATAGTATTTAAAGGTTAGTATCTAGAATGCGCCAAAGTTCATCTTGATGTATTCTTTCGTGACTTCTTTCTTCCTTTGTAATCTTACCAATGGTGCTTGATTTAATATTCTCCTTTTCTAAAGCGGCTATTATCTCTTCTGTTCTCTCTTTAGGGGAGATTATCATGAGGGCACCAGAAGATATCAATCCAAAAGGATTAATCTTTAAGATGTCGCATATCGATTTAGTTTCAGGATATAGATTTACTCTATCAGGGTAGAATTCAAATCCCTTATTTGAAGCGTCTGCTATCTCGTGTAATCCTCCGATAACACCGCCCTCTGTTGGGTCGTGCATGGCAACTGCCCCAAGAGATGAAGCAATTAAAGCTTCTTTTACTACAGAAATTTGATTTAATAATTCCTTTGCATTTTCTAAAAGACTTTCATCGAGGTGTTTGGAGAGAAACTCACTTTTTGAATCTGCCAGTATTGCTGTGCCTTCAATGCCCGCACCTTTTGTAAGCAGAATGTCGTCACCCTCTCTTGCGCCGCTTGTCGAAACATACCTATCGGTAAATCCAATCATAGTTCCTGAAAGAATAAGATCCGATACCTTTGAGGAGATCTCTGTGTGACCGCCAACAATGGATATGCCGATCTCCTTTGCTGCCCTCTCTATATCTTTAGATATTTTTTCTAACTCATCATCGGTCGTACCCTTTGGCATGATTATAGTGGAAAGGAAAAACATGGGCTTTGCCCCCATTGAAGCAACATCGTTTGCACAGACATTTACTACGTGAAAACCTGCGTTTTTACCAGCTCCAGTTATAGGGTCCTGAGAGACGACCATTCTTCCAGGGAGCTTTGAAATATCAATTACAGCGGCATCTATCCCAACGTTTGGACCTACAATGACCTCTTTCTGCACGCTGCCAAGGTATGGAAATACCTTCTTTGAAAGTATGGAACCATCTACCTTGCCATCGGGTAAGAATCTCATGAAGCCTCTTTGCAATTTGTTTTAAAAAGGTTACACTTAGAAAGCCTTATAAACTGCGTTAGGAAAGGTGCTCTACAGTCATTAAGGTGATTATTATGGCAGGACTTAGACCATCAAGAATTGACAGAATGGTAAATAGGCCGAATTACACAAGAAGAGAATATGTAAGGGCAGTTCCCGGGATTAAGGTAGTTCACTTTGATATGGGAGAACTTGGAAGTAAGTTCCCTTATGAGGTATATCTTGAATCAAAAAATGCTTGCCAGATAAGGACAAATGCCATGGAAGCATCAAGGATTGCTGCAAACAGATACCTAATGAAGGCACTTGGAAAAGCAGCCTTCCACTACAAGATTAGGACGATACCCTTCCAGATCATTAGAGAAAACGCAATGGCATCTGGTAAAAAAGCAGATAGATATGGTAACGGAATGAGACTTTCATTTGGAAAGCCTATCGGTACAGCTGCTAGAGTCGGCTCTGGACAGAGAATCATGTCTGTTTGGGTAGAGAAAGAAGGGATTGAAGCAGCAAGAATAGCTTTGAAAAAAGCAGCAATGAAACTCCCAACTACCGTAAAGATAGATGTCCAAGAAAGAAGTAACTAATTTTTTATACTTTTTTAATTAAAAATTTTAAAATTAAATTTAATATTTATTTTGCAAGATTGTAGTAGACTGAGTAGCCATCTGTCACTGCGTAAACATTGTTAAAGTTTCTATCTACCAAGAACTGTGCTCCACTTACAGATTTCTGGCCTGTGTTGCAGTATAAAACAACTTTTTTGTCCTTTGGTATCTGAGTAATCATTACCCCAAGCTTGTTGTAAGGAATATTGACTGCATTTGGTATGTGACTTTCGGCAAACTGCTCTTCAGTTCTGACATCTATAAGATAAATATCTTCTTTGCTATCAATCAACTGTTTTAGTTGTGAGGCCGTCAGGGTCTTGTATGTTGCAGTTGTAATCGGCTGATTTGTTATTTTAGATATAACCTGAGAGGCATACTGGTCGACAGCAACTTTTGTATAGTCTCTGTCAGAGCCTGCAAGAACAAACACCTTCTGTTTCATCTTAAAGAAGTCACTTGTTTCGTAGAATATTTTGTGGTCGCCATTTCTAAGAGCGTTCTGGTCAGTTTCTGAAAGTATTCTCTTAGAAAGATCGCCTGTATGCTCTTCAGAGTCGGGCCCCCCAAGAATTATGACATAATCATAAGCAGCATACCCACTATCTTGTAATCCAAAGTAATCCACCATCAGATTGTTCTTCCTAAGTAGTGGAATAAGGTCAGGATTCATCCCGATGTCAATAGAGTTTGCAACAACAGCGACTTTACTCTCTGCTATTACCCCTGGTACAAAACTTAAGGATAGTGCCAATAAAATTAGTACGGAAACTGTTTTCCTTCTCATTTTTATCACAGAAGGTAATTTTGAAAATCAAATATAAGAGTTTCTATTATTGAATAAAGAGATAGAAAAAATATAAGCGTTATGTATCAAAGTAATTTTTTACCCTTCTCTGTAATCTCAAGTTTCTTGTTTCTGCCTTTTCTGTGTACTATAACATGCTTATTTGTTTCAAGGAATCTAACATTCTTTCTAACAGTTGGTCTTGTCATTGCTAGCTCTTTCCCCAGACTAGAGTAAGAAGGATTGATACCCAACTTATTCTGATTAGCAATATATTTTATCATGTCAAGCATCCTGTTGTTTAAAATATCCATTGATTTCAAGAGTATAGGCTTTGATTCCTTTTCTAAAAGCTTTAGGTGTCTTTGATCAACTGTGTCTTTATCAACTGAAAGAATTATGATATTGTTACTAAAGTAGGCTGTTTCCCTAAGCTCACTTATAAAATTATACACCTCGTTAAATCCGTTTTTGGCAATAAGGTGATCAATGCTATCAATCATTATGACATTTTTATTTTTTAGTTTTGATACAAAATCGCCCATAGTTCCTATATTTGGTGAAACTGTGTTGGGACCATTTCGTTCAGACAGCCAGAAATAGTCAAAGTCTACATCTTCAAAATCAAAGTTATCTTTTTCATTTCTTGATATAAGGGTTCCTTTGTAGCCTATATAGATGAGTTCTCTAAAGGCTTCAAAAGGTAAAAGATTAGAAGGTTCCTTTGAGAGGTATAGATTCCCATCATTTAAC